>CAZUHR010000429.1:0-2860 GCA_964620335.1 uncultured Desulfobacteraceae bacterium | reverse complement strand
AAAGTACAGGCCTTGAAACCGCAGATTGGAATAGTTACATCTCCCACAAGCAGCTACACCATCTGTCAACTCTTAACCAGTTCTTTCTTCGTTCATCGGTTGATCTTCGTTCTTTCCAACTTCTTCTCTCTATCGATTTCTGGGAGAAGTAACGAAAGTTGTCTTCTCTGCTATACACCTCTTTCCGTCTATCTTCCCCAGAGCGCCGGTCAATATCAGAGCGGTTGTGCTCTATCATTTTCCGACCTCCTTTTCTGAATTTGGGAGACCCGCAGGATCTGTTCATGAGGCACCTCTAAGACGGAGGTTAAGCGGTGAAAAAACCTTATTTTATGAAGCGTTTTATATAAATACGCAAAGAAATCCTTCTTAGGTATTTCTCAGAGGAAAAGCACCTAGCTTGAGAGTTAAAGGGTGGATAGATAAAATTATTGGACTTTAATAATTTCTTTCAAAAATTATGCCGGAATTGCACGGAATAAAGCAATTGGGTTATTGCTTTTAATTCAAATAGATAGCCAATTTAGAGAAAGCCAGAAATACATATACATAAGATACTAATAAAAAATTAAATTCCACTTTTTGGTAAAAATTTACATATTTTTTCCAGTTTTAGCCTGGTATTATTTGGCAAGCTCCAATTATTTTGGGAGGCTAAAAACGGGTTTTAAAGCAGAAGCGGGGTGTTGCAAGATCTTGCCGGAAGCAGAGAATATGGTCTGAACGAAAAACCCGAGATATCTGAAATATCTGTGGTTTCTTGGCTGGAGGATATTTTATCATAGTGGCTTATACGGATTAATGTAAAAACCTCTCTTAGCGCCGATGAGAAAGTTCAGGTGCAAATTTAATTATTGACATGCGTAACCTATGCGGTTACAATAAGCTTATGATTAAGTCGTTCAAGCATAAAGGCATCGAAGAATTTTTTTATACCGGAGAGAAAAAGGGTATCAGACCTGAACATGCAGGAAGGCTTGAAATAATTCTTGACCGACTCAACGCTGCAAATGAAGTTAAAGACATGAATTATCCCGGTTCAAATCTTCATAAATTAACAGGAGATAAAAAAGGTCAATATGCAGTAAAAGTCTCAGGAAACTGGAGAATATTTTTTGAGTTCTTTGATGGAGATGCCTATGTTGTCGATTATGATGATTATCATTAACGAGGTGATATTATGAATAAAATGAAACGTAAACCAACACATCCCGGGAAAATTATTCAAGAGGACTATTTAAAGCCATTGTCCATAACAGTCACAGAAATGGCTTTAACCCTTGGTGTGTCTAGAAAAACATTATCAAAAATCATTAATGAAAGAGGGGCTATAACCCCGGATATGGCTCTTCGACTGGGGAGAGTCTTTGATACTACACCTGAATTATGGATGAATTTGCAAAAAAATTATGATCTATGGCACGCCGAGCATATGTCAAAAGATTGGCAAAAAGTTAAGCCCCTTTCTGCAAAACAACTTCATGCAAATATACAAGAAACAGCGAACAACCCAATGAACCAGACCGGGCTATAAAATCGCCCGTCTGGTTATTGGGGGCATTATGTTAGATTTTTTTATCTTTTTAAACCTGTCGATTGGTAATTGTTGAATCGAACAGGTTTTTTGCATACTGATTTCATCATGTTGAGTTTTGTCGCACGTTATGCCGCTCGTTGTCGCAAGTTTCGCAGCTGTGGAGTTCAAGGCATTCGTGTTATCAGGCTGTGTGTCCCGGTCTTTTCGACACTATATATTGACATTTTCAAGTTTTTGTGAACAATATATAGGGTAATTTGGCTGAAGAATTATGGTTTTGCAAAAAATGCCAAGAGGTAATATTCATGCTGGATCTCAAGTTTGTAAGATCTAATCTTGATAACATAAGGGAGATGCTCAAAAATAGACAATATGACCTTGATATTTCTAGATTTGAGGTCCTGGATCGAGAAAGAAGGGAGAGACTTACAGTTCTGGAAGAACTGCGACACAGGCGGAATCAAGTTAACGATAAAATTGCAGCCATGAAAAAAAAGGGCGAGGATGCATCTACCGTAATATCTGAAATGAAGGAGGTCTCTTCCAGTATAAAGGAAAAGGAAAAGGAATTGCCCCGGTTTGTGGATGAGTTAAACGACTTGCTCATGGTTACCCCGAACATGCCCCATGAATCGGTTGTTGTGGGAAAGGATGAAACGGATAATCCCGTGATCCGAACCTGGGGAGAGATCACAAAAAGGGATTTCGAACCTCTTCCCCATTGGGAAATAGGGGAAAAGCTCGGTATTCTGGATTTTTCCCGCGCTGCCAAGCTGGCAGGGGCAAGGTTTGTGATTTACAGAGGCATGGGTGCAAGGCTTGAAAGGGCGCTCATAAACTTCATGTTGGATATCCACACAAAAGAGCATGGATATACTGAAATACTGCCTCCGTTCATGGTTAATTCCGCCAGCATGACGGGTACGGGCCAGTTGCCAAAATTCGAAGAGGATCTTTTTAAGATTAAGGACTGGGACCTGTACCTCGTACCTACAGCAGAGGTCCCTATCACAAATATCCACCGTGAGGAGATCCTATCCGAAGAGGAATTGCCTGTTTATTACGTCGCCTACACACCCTGCTTTCGCTCAGAGGCCGGATCGTACGGCAAGGATACCCGGGGACTTATAAGACAACACCAGTTCAACAAGGTGGAACTGGTCAAGTTTACAAGGCCCGAAGAATCCTATGATGAACTGGAAAAATTGACCCTTAATGCAGAAGAGATCTTGAAGCGTCTTGGAATACCATACCGGGTGGTATCCCTATGTACAGGAGACCTTGGATTTTCAGCATCAAAAACCTATGATCTGGAGGCATGGC
>CAZUHR010000428.1:0-2878 GCA_964620335.1 uncultured Desulfobacteraceae bacterium | reverse complement strand
TCGCGCAGGAAGGCTATCAGGTGACGATTTTCGAAAAAGACACCGAGCCGGGAGGAATGCTCACAGCAGGCATACCGTCCTATCGTCTTCCTCGTGAAGTAGTTAATGCCGAAATTCAGCTTATTCGTGATATGAACGTGACCATCAAAACCGGTATGGAGATTGGAAAGGACACCACCATCGCTCAATTGCGGGGAGAGGGGTTCAAGGCCTTTTTTACCGCAATCGGCACCCAGGTATGCCTGGAACTCGGCATCGAGGGTGAGAATATGGAAGGTGTTTACGGTGGACTGGATTATCTCCGTCAAATCAACCGGGGAGAATCGGTAAAATTGGGCAAAAACGTTGCGATTGTAGGCGGGGGCAATACCGCGATGGATGCAGCAAGATCAGCCCGCAGGTCGGGAGCCGAAAATGCATTTATTCTTTACCGCCGTGGCCTGGAAGAAATGCCCGCGAATGCCGAAGAGATTAAGGAATGTCAGGAAGAAGGGATTTCAATAAAGACCCTGGCCCAACCATTGGGATTTATTGGAGAAAACGGACGGGTAAAAGCGATAGAGTGCACAAAAATGAAATTGACGGAACCGGATGAGAGCGGACGGCCGAAGCCAGAACCTGTCCCCGGCTCCGAATTTACCATAGAGGTGGATGCCGTGATCAATGCCCTAGGACAAGAAGCGGATTGGGCCTGCCTCACACCGGAATGCGCCTGCACGTTGAATGATTGGGGGACCATGAACGTTGATCCCCTGACGCTTCAAAGTGATGACCCCGACATCTTTGCAGGGGGAGACGCGGTGCGAGGCCCCCGAACCGTCATAGAGGCCATCGCGGACGGAAGACAGGCCGCTGTATCTATTGACAGATTTATACTGGGACGGGATCTTCGGTTGGGGAGGGATCAGGTATTCCCGACGATAACCGATCCACAGAAAGAGGTATACAATAAGATTGATCGGGTTCAGATGCCCTGCCTCGACCCCCAGGCACGTATTAAGGGCTTTGATGAGGTCCAAAAGGGTCTCACGGAAGAAATGGTCCTCGAGGAAGCAAAGAGGTGTATCTCGTGTGGGACCTGCTGCGTACAGGCCTGTCCTTACGATGTCATGCAGTTTAACCACGATACTCTTAAGGCGGTGAAATGCGACCTGTGCGTTGATAAACGTGGAAATAACGAGGCCCCCGCCTGTTTCTCCGTTTGCCCTGTAAGGTGTATTTTCTGGGGAGATCCTGAAGAATACAAGGAGGCCGTCAGGATCCTGTAAAAAGGCCAATAATGCCGACTCGCCGTATAAAGGCCCCGGCCCGGTATTTCAGGAGGGGATGGGGCCTTTGTCCTTCATTAATCAACCGTGGATCCAAGAGTTGAAATTCTCAGTGGACGGCTGAATACCCTTTGCTGATGTAAAATGGTTTTCATCAATCTCTTGCCGTTTCCTCCAATAAAATAAGAAGTGAGCGAGAGCATGAAACGAAGTCCGAGTACCTGGAAGGATCCGAAGACAGGGCTGGAATGGCAGTATAAAAGCCCCGGGGAGATGACTTGGTACGAAGCCCTCGAATACGCAAAATCCCTTTCGCTGGGCGGTAAGGACGATTGGCGTATTCCGACCGTGCTGGAGTTGGACACGCTGCTGGATAGGAAGACCCTTTTTGATAAAATGCGCCCTGATATGCGTAAAGAGGTTCCCTTTCGGGACACCTCGTCCTACTGGTCGTCAACGACCTTCGCGGACGATACGAAAAACGCATGGATCTTGATGTTCGATGGGGCCTATGTGCTCAGCTATTATAAAAGTAATAGATACAATGTCCGTTGCGTTCGTGAGTAGGAGCCGGCATGAATGAAATGTGTGTTGAATTTTAAAAAAGGTGCGATGTCATCCTTCAATTACCCTTTTGCTTGACCCGGAAGGCAGAGTATTTAGGCTCGATGAGTGAAGTCCTTGTAAAATAATTCTGAAAAGGTAAGAGATGAAGACTACTATTACAATATTATGTGATAATTATGTCGGGAAGTCAGGGCTAATCGGAGAACACGGTTTTTGTGCAATGATAGAAAGAGAAAACGAAAAGTATTTATGGGATACAAGCCCCGGAATGTCATTGCCGCATAACTTAATGGTTTTGGGTAAGAACCTTAACGAATTGAAAGCAATAATTCTCAGTCATGGGCATTATGATCATACAGGAGGCCTAAAATGGGCTATGCAGGAATCTGGCGGGGCACAAGTAGTGGCCCACCGTGAAATTTTCTCACAACATATGGCATTCAACAGAAAAGATCCGAGTGAGGCTCCGCACTATGTCGGGTGTCCATATTCCCGGCAAGAGCTGGAAGATTTAGGAGCAGCGTTTCACTTTGTGAACCATACTGAAGAAATATATTCCGGGATACGGTTTCTTACCGGAATAGATCGGATTGCTGCACAGCTGCCAACCGATCCTCACCTCGTTATCCCCAAAGGAAGCAAATTCGTTCCCGATCCTATGGAGGACGATGCCAGTCTTCTTTTGGAAATTGATGGTTCGCCTGTATTGCTTCTGGGGTGCGCCCATGCAGGAGTGTTGAATATATTAGATCACGTCAAACACAAAATGGGCATCCACAGACTTAGTGCCGTTTTAGGAGGGACGCATCTCATGTTTTCCGACACTGGTAATATACAAATATTCATGGACAGATTGGAAGAGTTTTCTGTTGACATGATAGGTGTTTCCCATTGTACGGGCTTTAAGGCTGCTGTTGAACTGGCAAATCATTTTGGGGATCGCTTTGTAATCGGCTCGGCTGGAACAGCTTTTGCTTTTTGATTAAGACATCCATGAAGCTTTTATAACCTCTTTTGAATCTTACAGTTTGCTCACCCGGCAT
>CAZUHR010000427.1:0-2889 GCA_964620335.1 uncultured Desulfobacteraceae bacterium | reverse complement strand
TTGAGAAAGGTTGAGCGGGCATGTTAGAGTAGAACAAACGGCCGCTGCCTTGCCATTCGGCAAGGGGGAGGAAAGTCCGGGCTCCACAGGGCAGGATGCTGGGTAACGCCCAGTCCCGGCGACGGGAAGGAAAGTGCCACAGAAAGTAGACCGCCCCCGCCGACTGTTTGTATGTCGGCGGGAGTAAGGGTGAAAGGGTGAGGTAAGAGCTCACCAGTCCCGCCGGTGACGGCGGGAGCTAGGCAAACCCCATCCGGAGCAAGACCAAATAGGGGAGCGTTTGAGGGTGGTCCGCCCGAGTTCCCGGGTAGGTCGCTTGACCCCTATGGTAACATCGGGGCTAGATGAATGGTCGTTTTCCCGAAAGCGGGTGACTGCCTCGGGAAACAGAACCCGGCTTATGGGCTGCTCTAACATGCCTCGCTTTTTGGTCTTCCTGGATGAAAAGATAGAAAGGTACGGTTGTTCATATGTTTGTCTTGTCCAATTTTTTGATCGGTGTGGCTAAGGTACTTGATATAACTCTGACCCTATATATGTGGATTATTATAGCCAGAGCCGTTATTTCCTGGGTAAATCCTGATCCATATAATCCTATAGTCCGGTTCCTTAACTCCGTAACAGAGCCGGTGCTTTATCCTATCAGGCGCAGGCTCCCTATAAGTCTGGGGGGAATAGATTTCTCTCCGATTCTTGTAATCCTGGCCATTATCTTTGTTCAGGCCTTTTTGATCAAGAGTCTGATAGAGATAGCTGCACGTCTTGCCTGATGGAAGGTAGCAAGACCAATATACGGGTCAAGGTGCTGCCGAGATCTTCCAAGAATCAGATTGTCGGTCAGGAAAACGGTACATTCAAGGTGAAACTGACTGCACCGCCTGTCGAGGGTAAGGCCAATAAGGCCCTGAGTGATTTACTTACCAAAAGGCTGGGACTCCCGAGAGGGAGTGTAGAGATTGTTTCTGGCAAACGGTCAAGACTAAAATCTGTACGGATTAAAGGGCTTTCCAGTGAGGAAGTTAAGGATCTCTTAAACAGGGAATCCTAGCTGCTTAAGACCTTTATCATCTCACCATGGATTAAGGGATTAGCGGCTACTATGGTTTTATGGAAGGGAGAATATGGTTTTCCCTCAAAGGTCGTCACTTTGCCACCTGCCTCCTCCACAATGACGATTCCTGCGCCTGTGTCCCAGGGGTTCAGGCCCTGTTCCCAGAAGCCATCAAATCTACCTGCTGCCACGTAACATAGATCAATTGCCGCAGATCCCGGTCTGCGAATGCCCTGGGCCCTTACGATCATTTTGCCGAAAAATTTGATGACTTCTTCGGGTTTTTCGTGGATATTGTAAGGGAAACCAGTAGCCAGGAGGGATTCATTCAGGTTTGAAGTTTTGGAAACGTTTATGGGTCTGTTGTTCAGGCGGGAACCTTCACCTCTTACTGCCTCATAATATTCACCCATTTGGGGATTATACACAATTCCAAGCACAATTTCCTTTTCGATTTCAAGGGCAATGGAAACGGCGAAAAAGGGGAAGCCGTGCGTAAAGTTGGTTGTCCCATCTAATGGATCCACGAGCCATGTCCTGTCGGAGGTGTGCTTCTGCTTCCCTGATTCTTCCGAAAGTATACTGTCCTTGGGGAAGTTACGTCGGATAGTCTTCAGGATGATTTTTTCAGCCTCAAGGTCTGCCTCGGTGACAAGATCTATACTTCCCTTTTTCATGACGTGATTTACATGGCCGAATATGCTGCTCAGCGTTTTTCCCGCCGCCCTTGCGGCGTGGCGTGCAATTTCCAGTTCCTTATTCCACATGACTTGGTCTCACGTAGGGTCAATAAAATTGAAATCCCTTGACAATAAAAAATGATGATGTTATCAAAAAAAATTTTACAACTAAATACTCCTTGTTTCTTATGGCGGTTTTTATGGCCGTTTAGGAGACCAAAACTTCCTGATGAGGAGAAAGACCGAAAGGGGACTGCATATGAGATACTATGAAACCCTATATCTAATCAACCCTAATATAGCGGATGAGGATTACAGGGAAGTCGTAAACAAGTTCAATAGTTTTGTTGAGAAGAATAAGGGCGTTGTTATCAAGGTTGATGAATGGGGAAAGAAAACTCTGGCTTATAATGTCAAAAAGTTCGATAAAGGTTATTATGTGTTGCTGCAGTACTGCGGGGAACCGGTTCTCATAGAAAAGCTTCAGAGGGATCTTAAACTGGATGACAGGGTGATTAAATATCAGACGGTCAAGCTCAGTGATAATGAGGATCCTGAAGTATTAAAAGCCAGAGCAGAGGAAGGTAAATCCAAAGCTACTGAAGCCACTGAGACTGAAGAAGAAATAGATTCAGAAAAGGAGGCCGAAACAGGAGATTATAATGAGGGAGAAAATGGCGTACAATAGAACGTACGGTAGAGACGACGATGATGATAATAGAAATAGGTTCAGAAGGACGTTTCACCGAAGAAAGGTATGTAAGTTCTGTGCGGATAGCAGCCTTGCAATCGATTATAAGGATCCTAGGACCCTCAGGTATTTTACGACCGAACGGGGAAAAATCACGCCACGCAGAATTTCCGGTAACTGTGCAAAGCATCAAAGAATTTTGACTTTGGCCATCAAGCGGGCTAGGAATATGGCTTTATTGCCATTTACAACCTCCCTTGTCAGGTAGTCTCATGAAGATTCCTTGGCCCACTTTATTCCCGCTAAACTAAAGAGGAACAGGGGGCTTCAATTCTTGGTTTTTGCCAATCCTCAGATCTCATGAGAACGAGAGACATGTTGGGGTGTGTGGGCTGGGCCGCCTTTTTTTTCTTTGTCTCTGCTTCGATCCCGTTTGTCGGCCCCTTTTTTGGCCTGCTAACCCCTTT
>CAZUHR010000426.1:0-2940 GCA_964620335.1 uncultured Desulfobacteraceae bacterium | reverse complement strand
GGCCTGCCAAGGACGTTATTCTGCTGCATGGGGGTAATGACTCCTACATGGAAGAATTCTTGTCCGTAGTTCTCTATCTTCGCCGCAAAGGATTTGCGGTCTACCTATTTGAAGGGCCTGGCCAAGGAGAAGTCTTGCGCGAACAAGACATTCCCTTTACACATGAATGGGAAAAACCTGTTGGAAAAATATTGGATGAATTCAACTTGAAGGATGTTACCATCGTGGGTATCTCACTAGGGGGGATGCTAGCGCCAAGAGCAGCGGCTTTTGAAAAGAGGATCAAGCGTGTCGTGGCATGGAGCATTTTCCCCAATTTTTTCGATATTCTCATTTCTACCAGAAAGAAAAGATTACAGCAAATTGCCCGACTATTGTTGACCTTGAAGGCTAAACCGTTGATCAACTTAATTATAAAGCGTCAAATGGGAAAAGACCCTATGGCCGAATGGGGAATTGAACACGGGGTGCACAACATGGGGGTAAATTCTGCTTATGAGTATTTGGCTAAAGCTGATCGGTTTCAGATCATCAATATCGCCCATCTTATTGATCAAGATTTCCTCTTGATTGGGGCATCACATGATCATTTCATCCCTGTTGAGTTCTACAAGACGGAAATAGACCATCTCAAAAACGTTCAGTCAATGACCTTTCGGCTATTCACAGATAAAGAAAAGGCAGAGAATCACTGTAATGCGGGGAATACCAAATTGGTATTGGACACCATAATAAATTGGATTGAGTTGATAACATCATATCCCAATAGTTGTTGAGCATGGTGTTATGTGATTCAACAAAAGCTAATTTCAATTTAAGTAGAAATTACATGCTCAAAATTTTTAAAGAAGCTTATTATTACCTTGATTTGCTGATCGGTTTTTCTTCTCCGTTCCTATTTTATTTCTTGTATAAAACCGGACGTATCGAAAAATTCGTATGGCACTTTTTTTGGATTGGAATCATAGTCGGATTAACATGGGAAATTCCAATATTCGTTTTGAGCGGCGAATCTACTTCTTTACCTATTATTACATGGATCCGTCCGTTGATTGCTCATTATCTGGTATTCATGATATCCCATTCCTTGTGGGATGGATTAATTTTCGTGATAGGCATTTGGCTGGTATATAGAATATGTCGCAAGCCTCTTTTTCAACAATTCCGATGGTCAGAAATTTTAGTATTCCTGATTTGGGGACAAGTATCCGAATTGCTTGTTGAACTTTCCAGCACTCTTAATGATGGATGGGCTTTTATACAGTACTGGTGGAACCCCGTAATATTTCAATTCAATGGGCATAATATTACATGGCTTATGCAGATAGTCTGGGCAGCAGCATCGATTGGATATTACGCATTGCTTATAAGGCTCAAACCAAAATACAGTTAATTTTTGGCCTTTGTCGTTGCATTTAACAAGCGTATCAAAACAACAACACATAACGATCGGATGGAGATGGACTTGTGCCCCGGCGTTTTCCCCAAAGTTTGTGAGGGAAGGGGGGCGACCGTAGATAATCAAATATCGACACGCTGAAATAAGGTTATTTGACAATTTACGGTCGCCCCCCTTCCCTAGGGAAAAGATTAATGGCAAAAGATATTCGACTCTTGCCGCTGGGTGAAGATTTTAAGATTCTTAAAAACGTGGTCTGCATACCCGGCTAAAACTGACCCGTTATCACGGAGAACCTGCTGGTCAACTCGGCATTGGCAGTAACTTTATGAGGATTATTCCTATTGACATAGCATGCTACCCGTGATATTGTGATCCCATGATAAAGACCTTCAGTAATAAGGGCACAGAGGATATTTTTGACGGGAAGGCAAGTAAAGCCGCAATGAGAGTCTGCCCTAAGACGGTCTGGAAAATAGCCTCAAGAAAACTAGACCAGCTTGATTCTGTCGTGTCCCTTGATGAACTTCGTGTGCCTCCTGGAAACAGGTTGGAGACTCTCTCGGGAAAAAGGAAAGGCCAACTCAGTATCCGAATAAATGATCAGTTCAGAATCTGCTTCAAATGGACTGAAACTGGCCCGGATGATGTTGAGATTACTGATTACCATTAAAATTTGATTTTAAGGAGAATTTACAATGATTCGTATACCAACTCATAGAGCTCCTACACATCCCGGTGAGATGCTTATTGAGGAATTCTTAAAGCCAATGGGACTTACTCAGCGTGAACTAGCTGACGCAATACATGTGCCTTATCAACGCATAAACGAGGTTATTAATGGTCGGAGAGGAATGACTCCGAGCACTGCCTTAAGACTTTCCAAATTTTTCGCTGTTTCTGCCGATTTTTGGATGAATCTGCAGCTTAGATGGGATCTGTATTTTGCTCAGGAATCTGAAACAGATGAGCTCAAAAATATCAAACCAATCTCGCCTCACAAGATTAGATTTGGTGAATCCAGCGCCCAACCTTAAAGGATAGAGACCGATCCTGCTAAGGTCGGATTCTATCAGTTGTTCAAGAAGCCCGGATTTCGAGGGAAGGGGCACGACCGTAAATAATCAAATATCGACACGCTGAAATAAGGTTATTTGACAATTTACGGTCGTCCCCCTTCCCCCGCAGGGCACATTACACCTGCACTCAAGTGTGGTGGCTAACCAATTATGGTATGGCAAACTGTGCGTTGAGTCAGATTAATTGAACACCCGGCTGACCTTTAGAGGTCGGAGTAATCTACCGAACCGCCGTGGTACGTGATCCGTTGACTGTCGAAGATCCCGATTCATCGGGAGTGGTGTTGGAGGAGGGGAGTCGCGAGGCTCCTCCCTATCCCGATTAACTGGAGGATGAATAAATGCCTTTGATACACAGATCTTCGGAAATAGAACTAAAGAAAAACAACTCTCCAATTCCTCAATTTTCCTGGAAATCGAGCTTGCCATTAGAAGAAATATCCAAGTCAAAGTATTTGCATT
>CAZUHR010000425.1:0-2979 GCA_964620335.1 uncultured Desulfobacteraceae bacterium | reverse complement strand
GGAGAAAAAAGCCAAAAAAAACGACATGGAAGTTTATCTTCGACCTACTTTTGCCATAGATTCAGACCACGAGCATATCCTTGAGACGGCAGAGAAGTTGACAGGTGGTTGTTCGAGTGACGAAGAGAAGGCAGTAAAGCTTTTTTATTTCGTAAGGGATTCCATTCACTATAACGTGTATATGATTTCCGTATTCATCGAGGATTTCAAGGCATCCAGGATCCTGGAATGGGGAAAAGGGTATTGTGTTCAGAAAGCCGTTCTTCTTACTGCCCTTGGAAGGGCTTCAGGCTTACCGAGCAGATTGGTATTTGCCAAGATAAAAAACCACAGGATCCCTGCCCATGTCCTCGAAAAATTTCCGGCCAATATCTTCCCCAGGCACGGTTACAATCAGTTTTTTTTAAACGGAAGATGGGTAAGTGCAGCCGCAACATTTGACAGAGCCCTGTGTGAAAAAAACGGTTTACCCACAGTTGAATTCGATGGAAAAAGAGATGCTATTCTACCGGATAAGGATCTGGGGGGCAAAGCCTATATAGAATACATTGAGAAATTTCCTCCTGTGGATGATTTACCATTTGACTGGATTGCCCAGAGAATATCAAAAATCGTTGGTCCGGATAAACGTCCCTGGTTGGACAAAAACCATATTTCATCCGGCACTGAATAAGAAAAATCATCATACTTCTCGAAAATTTAAGCTTGTCAGGTCTCTAGTTTCCAATGTCCTTGTATAAGCGCAGATACCGCGGTAATATCTATCAGTTATTCATGGGAATTGGGGCTTAAAACAGAACACAAAAAAAGAAGGGTTATGAAAAGACCTCATAACCCTTACCTTCTTAACTGTTTTCTCTTGACCCAAAGATTCTTATGTAAATCTCTTTTAATTTTCCACATAGTAACCCAAGGTATTATCAAAACAACAAAGGGGGGAAACAATGTCCGACATGAATGATTTAATAAGAAAAGTGGTACTGACAGGTATTGGGCTTGCCGCCCTGACCAAAGAAAAAATTGAAGAGGTGGTGAAAGAGGTAGTTGAAAAGGGAAAGCTCTCGGAAAAGGAGGGAAAGGAATTTATTGACGAGCTTCTAAAAAAATCTGAGGGCGCCAAGGAAAAGGTAGAAGGACAGATAGAAAAGGCCTTACAGGCTACCCTAAGAAAGATGAATCTTGTTACAAGAGATGAATTTTCAAAGTTAGAAAAACAGCTAAAACAACTTAAAAAAGACGTAAAAGAAGGCACGACGAAAAAGTAAATGCCGAGTCGTCTAAATTGTTTCCTTATGTACGGTGAACGGGCCATGGCGATCTCTTTTCAAATTGCGCATTTAAACTTCTGCCCAAAGAGTCGAACGCCCCCATTCCCGCAAACACACGGCCCGAATCAGATATTGAAGACTAATGCCACGACAAAGAGTCCATTCAGGGGCTGTCCAATGCTGAAATTTAAGGCCTCACTAACGTTCCATAAAAGGTCTGCCTATGCGACTTTCGAAAAGAGACCCCCATGCCCCTTGTCTTACAAGCACCAAGGCGAAGCTTGCCCGTCGTCAGTGTGGCGGGGTATGGCACTCTTCTCTAGGACGCATCTTTCGGATAAAATATCCTCTGCCCTGTGCCGCGGCCCGAGTCGTGGTCTGCACTGCAACGGCCCAATGGTATACACAACCTCCTGCTCCAGCAGACCTAAGCAAGGGCCGCTTGCAACTCAGGAGTAGATGCGGGCTGGAGAAGAGTGCCATGCCAAGCCTTAACCGGAAGGGCCGGCCAATAACCACATAAATGGTGGATGGGCCATGGCTTTGAAATCTTTTCTTCGGTACCAGTTACCAGCAGACCCGCCAGAAAGAGGACGAGTAAGCAGCAGGGAGGACACTCGCAACCAAGGCTAATCCTTTATTTCCTCATACCGGCCCTTGAAGCCCTGATATTACTCTTAAGTTTTTCAAGACCTGCGCGAGCAAAAGCCGTCTCTCCAAATTTCTCTTTAAAATCTCTCTCGTCCATCTCCAATATTTCATCTGTCGAAGGCAGCGAAAGCTCCATCAACAATGCTTCCTCATTAAACGGACAAACCTCCTGACAAACATCGCACCCGAAAAAGCAGTTCCCCATCATTCTACCCGTCCGGCTGTTCACAGCATTAGAATACTCTATGCTCAAATATGAAAGGCACCGGGAAGCATTCAGTGAAAAGCCTTTCTCGAGGGCACCTGTAGGACAGGCATCCATGCATTTCGTGCAGGAACTGCACCGGTTCTCCATTGGCACTATTTCCTGAAACGGCAAAAAAGCAGTGGTAAGAATCTCCACAAGAAAAAAATAGGACCCGTAACCGGGTACAATTAGCATATTATTTTTTCCGATAAAACCAATGCCGGAGGCATAGCCAAAACTCCGTTCAAGCATGGGAGCCGAATCAACACAGATTCTCATTCCGCTTTCGGGGAACTGCTTAAGGAGCCTGCGGCTGAGCTTCCGGGCGATTTTTCTTAGCCGGTCATGGTAATCGGACTTCCCAGGCTCGGTGTACCTTGCCGCAGTAAAACCGTCTGGCGTACATGGTTTCCGGCTGGAATAGGGATATGCGAGGGAAATTATCGTCCGGCAACCATCAAGCAGGCCTTCGGGATTTGCCCTCAAGTCTAAATTCCTTTCCAGCCAGGCCATTTCTCCGTGCTTGCCTTCAGCAATCCACGAACAAAACTTATCAAAAAATATAGGTCTTTCGGGCCGGGAAAACCCGACCGCGATAAAGCCAAGGCTTTTCGCCTCTTCTATAAATTGGGAAATCGAGTATTCATTTGAGAGGATCAACAGGAAGAGACCTTTGGTAATTATCGTTTAATAAATAATCCTCGCCGGATATATGGTGAACATGCCATGGGGGTCTGTTTTACAAACACCAAGGCGAAGCTTGCCCGCCGTCAGTGTGGAGGGCTTGCCCGCCGTCAGTGTGGCGGGTATTAG
>CAZUHR010000424.1:0-2987 GCA_964620335.1 uncultured Desulfobacteraceae bacterium | reverse complement strand
GTTCTTTCGCCTGTGAACGGTGTTGTAACCGCGATAAACTCACAGCTGAGGGATCAGGGAAGGCTTGCCAATGAAGATCCCTTTTCAGGCGGCTGGATCATGAGGGTTCACCCGGAGAGTCTACGTCAAGATCTGAAAAACCTCATGATCAACACCGAAACCAGGGATTTTATGGTAGGAGAGGCAGAACGGCTTTATCAGGTTATAGAGGAAGTGGGAGGGCCTTTGAGCACCGATGGTGGTTCCTTAGGTGATGACATTTATGGGAGCATGCCACAACTCGGCTGGGAGCGGTTGATCAAGCTATTTTTTCGTACCTGAAAAACCAATTACACATTTCTTGGCTTTTTTTTCAGCCTTATTAATTCATCTTCCAAAAGGACATTACAGTAACGGCAGAGTTGATTTGCTTTTCTGTCCACATCCTTCACGGTGCGGCAGTAGTGCATGATGCAAGCGTGATCTCTGCAATGTCGAAGATTAAAGGTGTGTCCAAGTTCGTGAATGGCTTCTTTGATAACCCGGAATGGATAGACCTCATGGCTGTTTATGGGAGAAAGGGACTCTTTCAACCGATATGTTGATATGATGCATGCCTTTCCACCTAATTGGGCCTCCCCATACACATGGGTAAGGATGGGAATAAAGAGATCCACCTTGGCGATGGCAAGCACTTTGAAAGCGCGATGCGGGGCATTCCGGACAAGTTCGTCTAAAATTGAAGTGGAATGGTACTGATTACGAACCGGGTCGAAGGCAAAGTCGATTTTTTCAAGAATTGCAATGATTTCAGTTGGGTAGCCGAATATGCGGTAGACTGCCTTACTAACCTGGTTTAGGAGTTTCGTGCCCAAATTCCCAATGGGAGAAATAATAATTGTATGTTTGGATAGGGCATTCAAGCTGGCTTATTAATCTTATAGCGTTTGATTTTACTATAGAGTGTGGAACGATCAATGCCCAAGATTTCCGCACTCCTGGATACATTCCATCGATTCTCATTAAGAATACGTGTAATATGAACCATTTCAATGTTTTTAATTGAGTTATCAGGGGGCACTGACAGGTGTTCAGGATGGAATATGGGTAGATCTGCGGGCAGGATACTTCGGCTCTTTCCCACAACCACTGCCCTTTCAATTGCGTTTTCCAGTTCCCGGACATTCCCCGGCCACTCATAGAGCATCATTTCATCTAAAGCCTCGCGGCTGATTTTATCTATTGGCTTATTGGTTTCTTGGGAGAAGTGGCGGAGAAAAAGTTCGGAAAGCAGGGGGATATCCTCTTTTCGGTCACGGAGGCGTGGCATTGTGAAAGAGATTACATTCAGCCGGTAATAGAGGTCTTCCCGAAACGTTCTCTGCTTGATAGCCTCCTCAAGATTTTTGTTTGTGGCAGAAATAACCCGGAAATCTGCCTCTAAAGGCTGAGTGCCGCCGACACGATAAAAGACGTGGTCTTCCAGAAGGCGAAGGAGATCGATCTGCATTCTTGTACTGATTTCGCCGATTTCATCGAAAAAAAGGGTCCCTCCATGGGCAAGTTCTATCCGACCTTTTTTTGTGGCTTTAGCATCGGTAAAGGCGCCCTTCTGATGCCCGAAGAGTTCACTTTCCAATAGATGTTCAGGGAAAGCACCGCAGTTTACTACTACAAAAGGGCCTTCGCTGCGGGGGCTGTTTGTATGAATGGCCTTTGCTGCCAATCCCTTGCCCGTCCCAGTTTCGCCGCTGATCAGGACCGTCGAGTCAGTGGGTGCAACATCCTGGATAAGGTCAAAAATTTCTTGCATGGCTCGGGATTGACCGATCATGTTCTCAAAGCGGGTTCTATCCTTGTACTGGGTTCTCAGAAACAGATTTTCCAGGGCCTGTGCCTGGTTTTGAATAATCTTTTCGATAAGTACACCCAATTCATCAGGATCAAAGGGTTTAAGCAGATAGTCATAGGCCCCATTTTTCATAGCCTCAATTGCTGTAGAAATGGATCCATAGGCAGTAATCATGATCACTTCCACATCAGGATCGCTTTCCTTAACCTGATTCAATAACTCCAGCCCGCTCATTCCTTCCATTTTGATATCAACGAGGAGGATATCAAAGCGGGTATCTTTTAATTTTATTAGTGCCTCTTCGCCGCTTACCGCCTTCTCTACATAGTGACCATCCCGTTCAAGCCAGCCGGCCAGGGACTCACGCATAATCAGTTCATCGTCAACAATAAGGATCTTAGTGTTGCTCATGGGGTCCTCCATCTGGATCAGGGGTATCCGGTGGTTGTTTTAGCGGAAGCATGACTTTAAAGGTGGTGCCTTTGCTCACCTCAGAGGCAACACTGATAGAACCGCCATGTTCTTCAACGATCCCGTAAGCTACGGAAAGCCCTAACCCCACTCCCTTGCCTTTCTTTTTTGTGGTGTAAAAAGGTTCGAAGAGTCTGGAAAGATTTTCGGAGGGGATACCTATACCGCTATCTTTAAAGCTGACCATGATGTTGTTTTTTTTGGCGGAATGCCTGGTTTTTATAGCCAGGACACCACCTCCTGGGGCTTCCATAGACTCGACAGCATTAGAGATAAAGTTCATAAATACCTGCTGAAGCTGGTCTTCTGAGCCGACGAGGTCTGGCAGGTTCTGGCTTAACCTTGTTTCAACCTTCACTCTATTTATTTTGAGGAGATTTGAATTCAAAAACAATGTTTTTTCAATGAGCCGGTTAAGGTTCACACGCCTTAACTCCATTTTTGATTGTCGGGAGAAGGCCAGGAGGTTGGTGATAATTCGGCTAATGCGCTTGGTTTCTGTCTCCATGAGGTTCAGATACTCGCTGAATTGCTCAATTTCTTTTTGATGGACTGAACCCTCGTCAATAATCCGTTTGATCAACATGATGAGATTCAATGTGCCTGCAATGGGATTGTTGATTTCATGTACAACCGAGGCCGATAATTTACCCAGGGAGGCCATCTTGTCCTGGTGGATAAGTTT
>CAZUHR010000423.1:0-2995 GCA_964620335.1 uncultured Desulfobacteraceae bacterium | reverse complement strand
GGCGAAATATTCAAGATTGTTTACCCTTCGGGAGCGCCGATTTTACCGAATCTACCGCGTTATCAAGTGCTTGCGGTAAAGTACTACAGCTGCGCACTTGAAGCCTTGTATCTTCGACAAACTCGACGCTTGCAAAATCCAGGTAATACCTATACAAAAATGAAAAATTACTGAATGGGGAGAGCTGATTTTTTAACAGTTTGATGGATTTATACAATGAAAATGTCTGAAATTATAGAAGAAGAAAACATTATTCCTGATCTGAAAGCCAAGGACAAAAATGGTGTTCTTGAAGAATTGGCTGAGGCGGTATCCAATCGTGAGCCTTCAATAAATAAAAGAGATCTTGTCAGGGTCCTTATAGAAAGGGAACGCCTCGGAAGCACAGGTATCGGTGACGGTGTAGCAATACCCCACGGAAAGATGAACGGCATTAAGCACCCGTTGATTTCATTTGGGAGGAGCAATAAGGGTCTGGACTTCGATTCAATGGATGGACAGACCGCTTACCTCTTTTTTCTTCTTGTTGCACCGGAGAATTCTTCCAGTGTCCATTTGCAGGTCTTGGCAAAAATAGCAAAGATTTTGAAAAATAGTGCTATCAGGAAAAATTTGATGGAAGCCCGGACAAAAGAAGAGATTTACCAGACGATTATTCAAACCGACGAGGAAGTCTTACCTGTCTAAAAGAATTAAAGGGAATCATGATAGGATTGTTGATTATTTCCCATTGCGATTTGGGAAAGGAATTACTGAGAGCCGCCAGACTCATTATGGGGAGGATCGACGCCGTTGACTCCATCTCTATTACCCAGACAACCGAGAGTTCAAAAACGCTCAAGTCGATTTCTGATAAGATAAAGAAACTCGACAGCGGCCAGGGGGTTCTGGTGCTGACAGATATGTTTGGCGGGACTCCCTCTAATCTGAGCCTTTCATTTCTGGAGGAGAAGAGGGTAGAGGTATTGACCGGGGTTAACCTGCCGATGGTTGTTGCCGCCGTCCAGGACCGGGATCGCCTCAAACTGAATGAACTTGGCGAAAAGGCCCGGGAGGCGGGTAGAAAGAGCATCGCCTTGGCAGGGAAATTGCTGAAACCAGAATGATCTCTCTTACAATTATTGACGAAGATAATTTTCAGTATTTTAGGGATGATATACTGGAGATTGAGAAGGCCTCCTTTCCTTCCCCATGGAGCCCGAATGCCTTTAGAGAGGAGATAAATAAGCCGGTCTCCCACCTGTGGGGACTGATAATGAATGAAGAATTAGTCGGCTATATATGTTTCTGGGAGTTCGCTGGTGAGCTCCATTTAATGAATATTGCAGTCCACCCGGACAGACGTGGAAGAGGGCTCGGCCGGTACATGTTAAACGGGATGATTGAAGCGGGAATATCCAAAGGATCTCAGATTGTCTGGCTGGAGGTTAGGCCTTCAAACCTCGCGGCGCGCAAGCTATATGAAAAAACGTGCTTCAGGGAGACAGGCCGCAGACAACAGTATTACAAGGACACCCATGAAGATGCCATTGTAATGTCTCTTTTGCTTCATCAGAAAAAGGGGCACCTGCGGGGTGTAGGCAGGACATTGCACAGGACCTGCCTGATCTAACGGGCCGGCAGGCAGGACACGGGAAATTCGCTCCATTCTCAAAGGTAATCAGGAGGTAGAAGATGTCGTTAAAAGTAGCTGTAAACGGTTTTGGGCGCATCGGTCGAATGGTATTTAGGGCAGGGTTCAAAAATGACGATATAGAATTTATAGCCGTGAATGATCTTACAGATCCTCAAACCTTGGCACATCTGATCAAATATGACTCGGTTCACCGTGTCTTGGATGCGGACGTATCGAGTACGGACCATTCCCTCATCGTTAACGGGAAGGAAATTGAAATATTTAAAGAAAGGGAACCCTCAAAGCTGCCCTGGAAAGATATAGGTGTTGAAACGGTATTTGAATGCACCGGCCTTTTCAGGGAACGGGACAAGGCCTCCGGCCATCTGCAGGCAGGGGCAAGCAAGGTAATTATCTCCGCACCGGCGCAGGGTCCTGATATCACAGTGGTAATGGGCGTGAACCATCATGAATATGATCCGCAAAAACACCATATTGTTTCAAATGCATCCTGTACGACCAATTGTCTTGCACCGCCCTGTAAGGTCCTGATGGACCGTTTTGGGATTGAAAAAGGCCTGATGACCACAACCCATTCCTATACCGGGGATCAGAGGTTGCTCGATTTTCCTCACAGAGACCTGAGAAGGGCCAGGTCGGCGGCAATTTCCATGATTCCTACCACAACAGGAGCTGCCAAGGCGGTTTCTCTGGTCCTGCCACAACTGAAGGGAAAGCTCAACGGCATGTCTATTCGAGTGCCCACGCCTAATGTATCGTTAGTGGATCTGGTCGCCCAGCTCAGCAAACCTGCAACGGTGGAGGAAGTAAACAGGGCCATGAAGGAAGCCTCTGAAACTGATCTTAAAGGGATTTTGGTCTATTGTAACGAGCCCCTGGTGTCCGTGGATTTTAACGGCTCCCCTGCCTCTTCGATCGTAGATGCTCTTTCCACAATGGCAGTCGGGGATATGGTGAAGGTCCTGGCCTGGTATGATAACGAGTTTGGTTACTCAAGCCGTATGGTAGATCTGGCCGTTTATATGGCCAAGAAATAGTCGAAGCCTTGGCCGCTCGAGCTTGCAGAGATAGCAGGATACAAGGTGGATGGGCCATGGAAATCTGTTTTCAAAAATAGCATTCAAACTTCTGCCGAAACAGCAGAACGCCCCCAATCCCGCAAATAGACGGACTGGAGCGGATATTGAAGCCTGAAGCCACGACAAAGGATCCCTTCAGGGTGTTTACGGCTGAAATTTAAGGCCTCACTAACGTTCCATAAAAGGTCAGCCTATGCCGCTTTTGAAAACAGACCCCCATGACTTGCCCGCCGTAAGTTTGGAGGGCCCCTTTTTTACAAGCATCAAGGCGAAGCTTGCC
>CAZUHR010000422.1:0-3021 GCA_964620335.1 uncultured Desulfobacteraceae bacterium | reverse complement strand
CACGTGTCGGCAAAAAACCTATTTTGATACCAAAGGATGTTGAGGTCAAATCAGAGGGCGACATTCTTATAGTAAAAGGACCAAAGGGCGAGCTAAAGAGAAAAATTCATCCCAAGGTTCAGTTGGATGTGAACGGGGATAATATCGTGGTTTCAGTGGCTGATGAAACAGTGGAATCAAAATCCCTTCATGGGCTCTTTAGGATATTGGTTGCCAATATGGTGACCGGCGTTACCAAAGGTTTCGAAAATGTTCTTGAGATTGTCGGCGTAGGATATAGGGCTGAAATGAAAGGTAGAACAGCCGTTTTTAATTTGGGATATTCGAGCCCTGTTCACTTTGAGTTGCCTGACGGTATAGATGCAAAGATAGAGAAGACTAAGATTACATTGAGTGGAATTGACAAGGAGCTTGTGGGTCGCACAGCCGCAAAAATAAGAGCACTCAGGAAACCAGAGCCATATAAGGGCAAAGGGATAAAATATGTCGACGAGATTATTCGGAGAAAAGCAGGCAAAGCGGGGGCTACTGCGTAAGGCAAATTTGCGTCAAGCGAGGCAGAAACTTTCTGAATCCAAGGAGATAGAGATCAGATTGATTAGGGAGTTTTTTAATGGGTACTGTTATTAGGGCTGAGGCAAGGTTGAAGCGAAAGAAAAGGGTGCGAAAGAACATCCGTGGCACATCTGAGAAGCCCCGCTTATGCGTTTTCAGGAGTTCGAAGCATATATATGCCCAGATCGTGGACGATTCTGCAGGAAGAACATTACTGGCGGCGTCTTCCTTGTCGAAGGACCTTGGCCTGAAGAATGGAATGGACTGTGGTAATAAAAAGGGGGCGGCTTTGGTTGGAACTGCCATTGCTAAGTCGGCCCTGGCGAAAGGGATCAAAAAGGTTGTTTTTGACCGGAACGGATTTCTATACCATGGCCGCGTAAAAGCCTTATCTGAAGCGGCACGGGAAAATGGTCTAGAGTTTTAAGGCAGGAAATGTAAAAAAAAGGCCCTAGTCCGAAACTATTCCGCCGAAGGCGGGCAAAAGCACGGGGAGAAACCTATTGTTCAAGGAAGAGAATGAAGATCAGTTAATCGAAAAAGTTGTTCATATCAACCGGGTAGCGAAAGTTGTAAAAGGTGGCCGACGGTTTAGTTTTAGCGCAATTGTTATCGTTGGAGACGGAAAAGGAGCTGTCGGTTGTGGGCTGGGAAAGGCCAATGAAGTTCCTGAGGCTATAAGGAAAGGGATTGAAAAGGCCAAGAGGGATATGAAGGAAATATCCCTGAATGATACAACTATTTCTCATGAGGTAATCGGACAATCGGGCGCTGGTCGCGTGCTATTAAAACCCGCAGGACCCGGTACCGGTTTGATTGCTGGTGGTGCTGTTCGTGCAGTTTTGGAAGCAGCAGGCGTTCAGAATATACTTACAAAGTGCCTCGGTTCCCACAACCCTCACAATTTGGTGAAAGCCACAATAGGAGGATTGCGTTCAATTCGCAGTCCGGAAGAGATTGCTCGCCGGAGAGGTAAGAAGGTCGATGAGTTAGTGAGAGAGTTTTAGGTATGGCTGATACAATCAAAGTTACGCTCGTTAAAAGCGGGATTGGCAAAAATAAGAAAATCCGTGAAACCTTGAGGGGTTTAGGTCTTACAAAACTAAATAAGACTGTTGAATTGAACAACACAAAGGCCATAAGGGGAATGATAAATAAGGTTTTGTTCCTTGTTAAGGTTGGCTGAAAAAGTATGGGAAAAAGTAATGAGAATTCATGAGCTTTCACCTGCTGAGGGTTCGAGAAAAAAAAGGAAGAGGGTAGGACGGGGTCCTGGCTCTGGACATGGAAAGACATCCTGTCGTGGCCATAAAGGCCAGAAGTCTCGTTCTGGCGGGGGGCCGCGTCCCGGCTTCGAGGGGGGGCAGATGCCTTTGCAGAGACGGCTTCCCAAACGCGGTTTTAATAATATTTTCAAAAAAAGCTATAGTATCGTTAATATTAAAGATCTTAGCAGATTTGCACCGAACTCAAGTATTGATTCAGAGTCTTTGAGGAAAGCCGGGCTTGTTAAAAAGGAAAAGGACGGTATCAAGCTCTTGGGCAATGGTGAGATTTCTCATCCTTTGGTTATTCAAGTCCATAAGGTGAGCAAGACGGCAAAGGAGAAGATAGAGGCCTCAGGCGGCAAGGTTGAGGTCCTTTTATAATAGCTGGCAAGAACGTTCTTTAGAAGTTTAAAGGAGTAACCTGAAGTGATTGGCGGTTTTCAGAATATCCCAAAAATACCTGAACTGAAAAGGAGGATTATTTTTACCCTCTTTATGCTTACCGTTTATCGGATAGGGTGTCACATACCTACTCCCGGCATAGACGGTAGTGCACTGGCCGCCTTTTTTAGTGCAAGGCAAGGGACTCTTTTTGGTCTATTTGACATGTTTTCGGGCGGTGCCCTGAGCCAGATGTCAGTAATGGCTCTAGGTATTATGCCCTATATTAGTGCGTCCATTATTCTGGAACTGTTGACTGTAGTTATACCACATCTTGAAAAATTGAAAAAGGAAGGTGAGCAGGGGAGAAAAAAGATTACTCAGTATACCCGTTACGGCACGGTCATTTTAAGTATTATCCAGGGTTTCGGAATTGCGGTTGGTCTTGAAAATATGACCAGTCCTGGAGGGGCCATGATTGTCCCTGTCGGAGGTTGGGGCTTTAGGCTACTTACGGTGATAACACTAGCCGCGGGGACTTCTTTTTTGATGTGGTTGGGGGAACAGATCACCGAAAGAGGAATCGGGAATGGGATTTCGCTTATAATTTTTGCGGGAATTGTGGCCAGGTTTCCCGTGGCCGTGGCTAATACCTTTAGATTGATGGGGACCGGGGAAGTCACGGCCTTTTTCATGGTGTTAATTCTTGCTCTTATGATTGCTGTGGTAGGTATTATTGTTTTTGTTGAACGCGGGCAAAGAAGGATACCTGTCCAGTACGCGAAAAGGATTGTTGGTCGCAGAATGTACGGTGGCC
>CAZUHR010000421.1:0-3036 GCA_964620335.1 uncultured Desulfobacteraceae bacterium | reverse complement strand
CAAGTTCCATAACCGCAGAAATTGCGGTATTGAAATGAAAGCGGTTTTCAATATCCTCTGTTACCTTCTTAATGGTCTGGTGGGTCTTTCTATGCAGTGCCTTTAATCGGCCCGGTAATTTGTCCTTGCCGCCGTAAGCCGAAAATCGGCTGATGCCTTCAATATGATCGTCGACAAGTCTCCAGACTCGATTCAGAAATCGATATGATCCCTCCACTCCTTGATCGTTCCATTCCAGATCCCTTTCAGGCGGGGAGGCAAAGAGACAAAACATACGGACCGTATCGGCACCATATCGTTCTATTAAATCCTCCGGATCCACAACGTTTCTTTTGGATTTAGACATCTTGACGGTATTACCGGTGATTATTTCTGACCGGCACTGAACACAACGCCCGTCCTTTACCTGGTAAGGGTAAAGGTAGCCGTGCTTCGGACACTCCTGGGTCTCCTTACACACCATCCCCTGGGTTAAAAGATTTGTAAAGGGTTCGCTTACCTTTAGGTGGCCAAAGTCCCTCATTACCCTGGTATAAAAACGCGAATAAAGCAGGTGAAGGATGGCGTGCTCAATACCCCCTATATACTGATCAACGGGCATCCAGTAATCCACCCTTTCTGAATCGAGCGGGCCTTGATCATAGTCGGGACACGCATATCTATCAAAATACCAGGAGGACTCCACAAAGGTGTCCATGGTGTCTGTCTCTCGCCTTGCCTTTCCCCCGCATTTGGGACAGGTAGTCTCATAGAAAGACCTTTCAAAAGGCAGGGGAGAACCCCCATTCGGTCTCATGTCCAGGTCCAGAGGAAGGACCACCGGTAGATCCTTCTCCGGGACCGGGACCGTGCCGCATTTATCGCATATTATAATCGGTATGGGAGTACCCCAGTAACGTTGCCTTGAAATACCCCAATCCCTGAGTCTAAAATTGGTTGTCTTGTATCCCAAGCCTTTCGACTCAAGGAATTCGGCGATACTGTCGAGCGCATCAAGGTTGCGCTGACCGTCAAAAGGACCTGAATTCACCAAAATCCCTTCATCCACATATGCCTCTGTCATTTCATCTTCTTGCAGATCCCGGTCAGGGGGTTTAATAACGACCCGCAGGTTCAGGCCATATTTTTTGGCAAATTCGAAATCTCTTTGATCATGGGTAGGCACCGCCATAATGGCTCCGGTGCCATAGTCAAAAAGTACAAAATTGGCCACAAAAATCGGTATCTTCTCATCCGTCACAGGGTTCACACAGTATCTGCCGGTAAAAAACCCCTCTTTGGTGGTAAATTCTGCCGTTCGCACATAGCTGTCCATCTTCAGGGTATGTTCTATGAATTCCAGGACCTCTTTCTCTTGGGGCAGGCCTTCGACCATTTCCTTTACCATGGGGTGTTCAGGTGCAAAACAGAGAAAGGTCGCACCATAAACCGTGTCCTGCCGTGTTGTGAAAACCTCTATAACTTCATCGGAATCCACAAGTGGAAATCGAATAATTGCGCCGTAGCTCTTTCCTATCCAGTTCCTCTGCATTGACAAGACTCTCTCGGGCCATCCCGGGAGCCTGTCACAATAATCCAAAATCTCCTCAGCATAATCCGTTATCTTCAAAAACCAGCTGTCCATCTCCTTGATGGTCACTTCCTGTTCCGTATGGCGCCAGCAGCAACCATTCTCCACTTGCTCGTTAGCAAGTACGCTCTGACATTTTTCACACCAGTTTACATGTGTCCTCTTTTTGTAGGCCAGGCCTTTCCCGTACATCTTTAAAAAAATCATCTGCTCCCATCGATAATATTCGGGATCGCATGTGGCCAACTCACGATCCCAGTCATAGCTGAAACCCATTCTCTTTAGCTGGATTTTCATGGTCTCAATATTTCCATAGGTCCATTTGGCAGGATGACTGTTGTTCTCTATGGCCGCATTCTCAGCCGGCATCCCAAATGCATCCCAACCCATAGGGTGAAGCACATTCTTTCCGCACATCCGCTTATATCTCGCAACCACATCACCGATTGTGTAATTCCGCACATGGCCCATATGGATTTTCCCCGAAGGATAGGGAAACATCTCCAGGAGATAATATTTCTCTTTAGACGGATTTTCAGTGGCCTTGAACAGCTCTTGTTTTTCCCAATAGGCTGACCATTTGGCTTCAAGTTTCTGAGGCTCATATTTCATCTTAAAATGTTCCTTCCTAACCCTACCGGCCTTTAGCATTCATCTGATGCCTAAGGACCTATTTGTCGGCTTCCCGATTTTCCAATCGACCTTGCTCCACCAGTTTATTGTAAATATTATCCAGCACACCATTTATAAAACCGCCAGAGCCATCACTCCCGAATTTTTTCCCTATTTCTACTGCCTCGTCGATGGATACTTTTGGCGGAATATCATCCATAAACAATATTTCGAAAGCAGCCAGTCTCAGTATACACTTATCAAGAAGGGACATCCTGTCCAGTCGCCAGTTCTTTGAAGCATTACCGATCAATGCGTCCAGATCATCCCTCTTCTTACAAACCCCACGCACCAACTCTTTTGAAAAAGACCTGATTGCCCTTCCCGGATTGAACACTTCACATATCAGATCAAAAACATCAGTCGGCGAATCGGAACTGAACTCCAGACCAAAAAGAACCTGAACGGCAAGCTCTCGGGCTTTTCTTCTTCTACCCATCTCTTATTATTTTGTAAGTTCCTTTAATACTATAATACTAAAAGTGCGCCAAAATGACTGATATTTAAATGATACTGGCTATCAAATTCTGGCTATTCCAGTTCCTTGAACAAATTGACCAGCTCCATGGCTGCCACTGCTGCCTCATAGCCTTTGTTTCCCGATTTGCTTCCCGCCCTTTCAATAGCCTGTTCCAGGTTGTCTGTTGTCAGGACCCCAAATGTAACAGGAACCTTGCTTTCCAAAGAGACGCTCGCGATCCCCTTAGAGACTTCCGCGGCCACATAATCAAAATGAGGTGTCCCCCCCCTGATTACGGCACCAAGGCATATCAGGGCATCAAAACGATCGCTCC
>CAZUHR010000420.1:0-3038 GCA_964620335.1 uncultured Desulfobacteraceae bacterium | reverse complement strand
CATCTTAGGGATCAGTGCAATTATTATCCATGAGGAGGACATCTGGAAAGGGTTTATAATATTGGCCGTTGCCCCGCCAGCCGTGGCTGCTATTTCCATTGCGAGCACGTTCTTTCTGGGACTGATCATAGATTCAGTTGGACGACTTTTTAGGATTGACTCGAAGATCACTACAAGCCTTGTTTTGCTTGCTACTATTAAGAATTACGGCCTTGCTGGGGGCCTATCATTGGCTTTTTTTGGCAAGCAGACCGAATTGCCTGCAACGGTTTCAACAATTTTCATGTTTATATATAGTTTGGTTGGGCTTCAAAGGACGAAGGCCTGTGTAGCATAGCATGTGCACCTGGTATGTTCTGAAGGAAAAGGAGTTTTGGATAATCCGCTAAATTCCAATGTTAGAATCTGTTCTTGACGATATATTGCTCTGAAATGTATAATAAAACAATACAGGTTGTAAGAGTAAGAAAACACAACACCGGTTTTAAAGCCACTATTCTGGCCTTCAATATGCAACATTATTGCAGTCACAGGTGCGTCGCGGTAGGGGCCCGTCAAGTTAATATCACAGAAGAGTCTTAAAAGGCCCTAATGCGTTTCAACTCTCTGAATATTTTCTGTGGAGGACTGGATTATGGATACACCCGAAGAAAAAACAAGGGTCATGATCTTAACGGGACATTACCGCATAACGGGTGCGATCAATTTGTTGCCCGGTGCGCGTTTGACCGACTATATTGTTGATGCAAAACCCTTTATAGCGTTAACTGATGTAGAGATTACAGACCGCGACGGCCGGCGGCTCCTCACAGCTTCGTTCCTGAATGTCCAGCGCAACCGTATCGAAATCATCGTACCTGAAGAACTAGTATGTACAGGCTACAAGAGAGCCATGTAAATCTTTGAAATGCATCTAAGATTTCAATATTGAGGGAAGAAAAATGGAAAATCAATCGGTTCAACTCTCTAAACTTATTAATATGCAAAATATCGAAAGCGTTATTGAAGAGGTGAAAGCCCTCACAGTCGCGATGTTGCGCAAATTCGATTTTGAGCCCATTGATAAGGCCTTTAGGGACATCATTAGACTTTTTTCGGGCACCTATCCAGGGTACCGGAGATGCAACACAATGTATCACGACCTGAAACACACAACAGATACGGTGATTGCAATGGCAAGGCTGATGCATGGTGCCCAAGTAAGGGGAGTATTTCTTGACGGTAGCAGCATAACCTTAGGTTTGATCAGCGCGCTGATGCATGACGCAGGTTACATCCAGGACTCCAGCGATCAAAATGGTACCGGTGCCAAATATACTATTGTACATATCAGTCGCAGCATAGAATTTATGAGGCAATATTTTATAGAGAAAGGCTACTCTCGAGAAGATTTCCGGAAGTGCAGAAATGCCCTCTTGTGTACAGGTCTCAATGCTGAGGTCGGCAGGATACGGTTTGAGTCAAAGGAAAACAGGCTAGTAGGCGAAATGCTGGGAGCTGCAGACCTCCTGGGCCAGATGGCAGATAGGACCTATCTTGAAAAATTGCCCTTTCTTTTTCTAGAATTTAAAGAGGCTAGTGTTTTGGGTTATGATGATGAGCTGGATTTTCTTAAGAAGACTTTTCCTTTCTACAGGGCAACGAAAAAGAGATTTGAAAATGAACTTGGTGGAGTTAACAGTTATATGAGAGACCATTTCAAGGCACGCTGGGATATAGATAATGACCTGTACCTGGACACGATTGAGAAACAAATGGCATATCTGCGAGCAGTTTTAGAAAGACAAAAGGGGGACCACCGTGCTTTTTTCAAGCGGGAAGGTCTTATGGAAAAGCTGATCCAGCGGGAAGCTGAATTAGAGAACGGCTCTTTCTGAAGTAGCTTTCATTCTTTCAAATTTTCTCAAGCGTGGTGTACTCCAAGTGAAGGAGTTTCCTCCCCACTTCCCTGAATAGTACTTCCACCTTATCATCGGCAAGGAATTTTGAGACAACACCTGGACCGAATGCCGGATGATTTACCCTGTCACCAACCGATATGCCACCGTATGACTGACTCGCAGACCTTTTAAAACTATATTGGATTTTTCTCTTACGCTCGCTGCCCGGCATTGTTTTCTGAATTCCGGCAGATTCATATGAAACGATTTCTTCCGGTAGGCCCTTTATAAATGAGGACACACCGTTCATTGAACTATTCACAGTGTTGCCCCATGTGGACCATAACGCCCCCGATTCCCGGCCGGGATAGCACATTATCAACCGGTCCTTGGCACGGGTAGCTGCTACATACATAAGACGGCGTTCCTCTTCCAGAACCATTGGATTATTGTAGGCCCTGGAAGGGGGGAAGCGCCCCTCCATAATCCATATGATTAAGACTACCGGCCACTCAAGACCTTTGGCAGAATGAATCGTAGAAAGTGTGAGTGATTCAGCAGTTTCCCCCGGATTGATATCCACCGAACTGGTCGGGGGTTCCAGGACCAGGTCATCCAAAAAACCTCTTAATTTACTGTAACGGCCGGCCATTGGTATCAGTTGTTCCAGCTCCCTCTGTCGTTTCGGGTAGTCATCAAATTTGTCTTTTAAAACGGGGGTATAGTACTCCATGACCTGTTCCGCCGCCTTTCTCGGTGTTATGCTTTTAGGTGCTAAACGCGAGATCAGTTCTGACAGATTCTTCAAGCCACTGTCTTTTTTGCCGGCCCCCGGCCACTGTCCTATTTTGGCGGGAGAGATCCTGTTATCTTGCATCCAGCGAATGATTGCCTGGCTTTTCCCCCGACCAACATTCTTTACAAGCCTCAATATACGAACCCAGCTTACGGTGTCGTCCCTGTTGACCACTACCCTCAGGTGCGCCAGAAAATCCTTGATATGAGCGGATTCCAGAAACTTGAATCCGCCGTGCTTTACATAGCGGATGCCCTGGCGGGCCAGTTCAGCTTCCAGCTCAAAAGAATGATAACCGGCCCTAAAGAGTACGGCAAAGTCACTGATGGGTCGTCCTTGATCTGTTCGCTCCTTGATGTAGC
>CAZUHR010000419.1:0-3038 GCA_964620335.1 uncultured Desulfobacteraceae bacterium | reverse complement strand
GGGTGCCGAACCCTGCGCCATGAAATATCGTTGATGTGGACAAGGCCGTCAATGCCGCCAAGGTCAATAAACAGACCAAAATCGGCGATACCTCCGACTATGCCCTTAAGAATCGCGTCCTTTTCCAGGAGTTCAAGGGTCTTTTCCCGAAGGGCCTTTCGCTCCTCCTCTAACAAGGCCCGACGGGACAGCACTACATTCCCCTGCTTTTTTTCATACTTTACAATCATGAAATCGTTCTCAGTTCCTATCAGGGTATCCAAATCCCTGACCGGCCTCAGATCGGCCTGAGACCCGGGCAAGAAAGCCTGTAGACCAATATCTACGGAAAGCCCCCCCTTCATCCTCGAAAGGACTTTACCTCTGATAGTTCCATGATTCTTGTAGGTTTCTTCCACATCATCCCATATTCTGACTGCCGCAACTTTTTCCCTGGAAAGAATTATACGTCCCTCTTTGTCCTCTTTGCGCACCAGAAGGACATCTACCTCCTGACCCACTTTGGCTGTCAGCTGGCCGTCCGAGTCCATAAACTCATTGATGCGAATTTGCCCTTCCGATTTGTAACCGATGTCAACCAGAACGAATTCGTTGTCTATTTGAACGATTTCTCCTCTGATGATCTTACCTTCCTGAATGCTTTTTAGACTCTCTTCGTACAATTCCATAAAGCTATGGCTGTCTTGAGCCTGGTCTTCAATTTCATCGCAGTCATTCTCCACCTGTTCAGGAAAAGCCTTGCGGTCGTTAGCGAACGTGGGATCCACGTTTTCGATCATGGAGAATTCGCTTTCTGCCATTTCATCCGTTAAATTTCCCATTAACCTAAATACCCCCAAAATTTATTTTTATATGTCATTTCGAGCCTCCGGCTCCGCTTCCAGGGCGAAGGGCTTATACAGGCCGCAGGATAAAGCCTACCTCGGAACTTTTAACCTGTGTCGTTATAATATGATTGTGATCAAATAAAAGGGCATCTCGTGTCACCTCAACAAGATGCCCTTAATAACCGTATTTCAGCGAATTACTGCCTGATAACGTTTTTGGCCGAAGGTCCTCGGTTGCCTTGTTCTACGTCAAAGCTCACCCGATCACCTTCATCAAGGCTCTTGAACCCGGTCATGTTGATGGCGGAATGGTGAACAAATACGTCGTCACCGTCTTCCTGCTCAATAAAACCGAATCCCTTTTTATCGCTGAACCATTTTACGATTCCGTCTGCCATAGTGACACCCTCCTTTCAAAAAATTTCCATGGTTCCAAACTTCAGGTCGCCACTTTTGACAAATGGAATTTACCCTTAGAACGAAACAAGCCCGCCCATAAAGGCGAGCCCTCATGATTACCCTTATATAATAACCTTCTTTTAATTAAATACAAGCTTTTTTTTAAAAAAGCGGCTTGAACCAAATCCAATCCACCCGAACACCCTGAGGTCAGACCAAGGTAACAGCTTGAAATGACAAATGAATCAGCTTGAATTTTGCCTGAAATAGCTCTTAGAAAGGCATTTTTTGTGTCTAAATGGGCATTTTAAGTCCCCCGAGCGTGTGACTCCCTTAAAATGCTAAGTTCAACAGGACGCGTGGAAATGACAAATGGGAACGCATGCCGAGATTAGCCCGACTGGACACACCGGGTTGTAGTGCACCACATCGTGATTAGTGAGATAGAGGGTCCAAAGATATTCATAGACGATAAAAAGGGATTATTGGGAGAGTCTTATTTTGGGAATGTGGGGACAGGAGGTTTCTTTTTTGGGTAGACTAATTATTTTTTTCTAGGATACCCTTAGGGGTGTAAACTATAGCTGTATTGATATATAACGTTGTTGACCCCGATTAAATATCAACACCAAAATCATTTAATTGGGCAGGCTATGTTGACTAAGAAAGTTAATCGTTTGAGATGTCGATAATGGAATATGGGATGACATTAGCGGAAACAGGGCGACAACCGGGTGTGCCCACATCCGCTGTTTCAAACATATTGAAAAGGCGGGGGAGGGATAGATACGGATTTAAAGGGGAAAAAAAGCGAAATGGATGATAAAAAATATTATCGGATGAAGGTCCAGGAGATTCTTGATGAGCTCCAAACCACGGTCAAAGGCCTTGAAACGAACGAAGCCGCACGCCGAATGGATCAATATGGCAAGAACGAGCTTACGGCCCAAATCGAGGTCCCGCGCTGGATGCTTTTTGTTTCACAGTTCAAGGACCTGCTTGTCATCACGCTTATGGCCGCGGCAGCCATATCACTTATTATCGGCAGCATTCGGGATGCCGTTGTCATGCTTATTATCGTTTTAATTAACGCCTTCATCGGTTTTCTGCAGGAATACAAGGTCAGCCGAATCCTCGAAAGTCTGAAGAATTTAATCAAGTCGCCGGCTCGCGCCATACGAGGAGGAGAACTCGCCGAGGTACCTCAGGATCAGCTCGTACCCGGCGATATCGTTCAACTGGAAGCCGGGGATAAGATACCCGCCGATATACGTGTTATCGAATCCTTCGACCTGCGAACGGAAGACTTCGCCCTCACCGGAGAGTCAATGCCCCAGGGTAAAAACAGCAAGGCCATAACAGAGGATTGTGTGATCGGTGACAGGGACAACATGGTATTCATGGGCACTACCGTTACATCGGGCAGCGCGACCGGAGTCATTGTAAGGACAGGGATGGAAACGGAGATGGGCAGGATCGCCGGGATGACACAGACGACTGAGGAAGTGACTTCGCCCCTGGAACGTGAACTCGGTGCCCTGGCTCGTTGGTTGACAATCACCGTCGTCATCATCGGAGGGGTTCTTTTCGCGGTGTCGTTGTGGCAGGGGTTCAGTCTTTTTACCAGTATGGTGTTCGGGCTCGGTATCGCGGTGGCCCTCGTTCCGCAAGCCCTTCCGGCACAGGTGACCGTGGCCCTATCTACAACAAGCAAACGGCTCGCGGAACATAACGCCGTGGTCCGCAGCCTCCCCTCGGTAGAAACACTCGGATCAACAAGTGTCATCAGTACCGATAAAACAGGGACCCTGA
>CAZUHR010000418.1:0-3055 GCA_964620335.1 uncultured Desulfobacteraceae bacterium | reverse complement strand
TACCCTTACTGGGTCTGGGCGATGAGATTGCCCCCTGGACCATTCCCGCAAGCGCACAGGCGGCCCTATCCAAAACATTCTTAAGGATATCCGTCAATCCAAATATCTCAATGACCGAATGAAAAAGAACCATATCCGACGTTCTTATATAGCGCGTAGAAAGACCGGGTATTGAAGCAGTGCAGGAAACCATCAGTTTCGGAACTCCAAATGGAAGAGACTGCATGATCTCGGTAGCCATAAGGGATCCTGTAGAACCTCCTATGGCGATGGCACCGTCTATTTTCCCATCCTCGAAAAGCTGAACCTCAATACGTTTTGCCCCTTTAAGCATGATTGCGGTAATCTTTTCCCGATCGCTCAAGCTATGAATTTCTTCCAGGCTGCTTTCGCCGGCAGCAGCCACTTGACCTGAAGTAATATCCGCCTTTGAAGAACCGCTTCCCCTCATAGCAATATCCATAAGCACAGGTTTCAGTCCAAGCGCCTGAATCCTCTCACTCAGGTAGGTTGCTTCTTCTTCTTTGGTGTCCAGAGTAGAAATAATGAGTATGCTTTTCTCCATAACCCGTTCCTTCTTGCCCTTGCAATTAGACTTTGGCAATCACCAATGGCTTGACACTGACCTCTATAATCATTTGGTAAAAAGCTACGTGATGTAACGCTACGGCACCGTAACTGAAACCATCTTGCGAAGTTAATTAAAAGTCATTTATTTAAAATCCTTCAAGGGACTACACTATGAAAGGCCTTTAGTATAGCTTGAGCAAATTCTTCCGTATCAAGATCTGCATCCACCTCTGTTACTTCGATGGCGGGATCGAGTTGTTTTCTTATTTCATTCACAAAGGCACGGTCTAAATCGGGATCAAACATGTCAGTGCCTCTCGCATCGATCGATGACCATCCGCCCAGGGGAATCACAATCTTCACCGGCCCCCGGGCTTTGTTTAACTTCTGGGCCATAGCATCAGCCACTGAAACCATTTCCTCTTCGGATAATCTTACAAAAGTGCGCGATGCATCATAGTCATGCATTTTACGTTTGTAATAATCCGGCTTATACTTGGATTTTCTCGGACTCATGAGGTTTACACAAGCCAGACTGACAATCTGGGGCATACCCGCTTTACCTGCAGCCTCAAGTCGAGTAGGACCTGCAGCTCTATCAGAGCCGAGTAATTGTTCCCCAACTCCTCCGGGCGCCAGATCGATCACAGCCTTGAAGGAGCCCCCGGATTCGATGATTTCCTCCATAGCCCTATCGCCGATACCAACGGCATGGAAACAGAGAACCTGAAACCCTTCCTTTTCGAGCTGTTTCCTGACAGCCGTGCTGCAGATTTCGCACATATTGAACTGGGTTAATGCAACTCGGGGTCCAGCGTCTTTTGCCGGTGTGAATATGGAGACACCCGTCGCTCCTTCAACCATTCCGCAAATGCCCCTTGCAGCCCGTGAAAGGACATCTTTCAATACATCGCTAAGACCTGTGATCTCTACCACAGAGTGCATCAAATTAATATCGGCAGTGCCTATATATCTTGATGAGAAGGCTCTAACGGCGGCAGCACTTGAAACGGCAAGCTTTGGAATTCCAAAGGGAAGTGATCTCATGATACTGGTTCCCATGAGAGTTCCCGTGACTCCTCCTATGCCAACAATACCCGATAGTTTGCCGGAACTATGCAGGTCTCTTACTCTCTGTATTTTTTCGTTTACGGTATTATTAATCGCCTCCTGACGCGTCAACTTGGGAGATTCTTTGAGTTTGTCCCTTATGCGGATATCCAGAATGTCTGTCTGATAGCCTAACGATTCTATCTCATTACACAAGAACTCCGCCTCTTCCTTTTTTTCGTCTAACATCGCGATTATTGCGATCATTTTTTTCAATACGGTCTTCCTCCTGAAGTTCTATAGAATCGGTACTATGTGTTGATGTATTTAAGGAATTTCCCCACCCCTTTAGCCAAACATTTCTCTATATCCTCGATATAATTGGCCGAAAAGCCCTCCGGCCACACCCATGCCCCGGTTTTTTTATCTATTTCAGGGAGTGCCATAGGATCACCAATATTTATATCCGAGCAGCCCCCGTCGAATACAAACTCCTTCAATGTAAGCACTTTACCTGATTCGTTCGGATACAGGCCGAGTATTTCATCTCTTAATACCCTGTCCATGGGTAAAATCAAGTCGGCATTGATGGTCATTCTTTTGGTCAAACCTCTGGAACGATATGATGACACATCTATGCCTTTCTCGGCCAGGTACTTTACTGCATAGATGTTGGGGCTTTTTCCAAAATAGGGAGCCACTAATGTTACTCCCATTTCTCTAGCATGCTCAATATAGCTTTTGGGGAAGATGCCTGCCGACCCAATCTTTACCTTGTTAAGGAGCTTAGGAGAATGGTCTTCCAAGCTCTGGGAAAGACGTTTTTCAGCTATTAAACTCCTTTCCCTATTACCACAACATACGAACAGGATGTTCTTCTTTCTTTTAGTGCGATTCTCAACAGCCATATATATGTTTCCGCCATCCTATTATTTAATCTTACCTTCCTCTTTAAGCTTTTCAGTTATCATTTTTACCATAACTTTGTTATCGATCTTTCCGCTTTCCCCTACCAGAGGCAATGCCTCGAGGACCTCTAACCTTTCCGGGAGCTTAAAGGGGGCAATCTTCTTTGTCTTCAGAAAGTCGACCATCTCCTCGAAAGTGAACTCCTCACCCTCCTTGATTGTCACGAAAGCACAGGCCCTCTCTCCCATTGTCGGATCAGGCATAGGAACAACTGCAACGTTTGTTACCTTGGGATGAGTGAGAAGATAATCTTCGATTTCTCTCGGGTAAATATTCTGTCCCCCGCGGATGATTATATTCTTTTTTCTCCCCATGATCTTTAGATAGCCTTCATCCGTGAGCGTTACGAGATCACCCGGCGTTGCAAAACCTTCTTCGTCAAAGGCTTCATTCATGGTCTTCTCAATGTCCTTATAGTAACCGATAGAATTGCCGGGCCCCTTGAACCAGAGGGTTCCCACTCCAC
>CAZUHR010000417.1:0-3062 GCA_964620335.1 uncultured Desulfobacteraceae bacterium | reverse complement strand
CCAATCCTTTCTATGCGCGAATCCCTCATATCGTTCAGGAAGAGATGGAAAAGGTTGGCGAGATGGTGGGCCGTTCTTACAACCTCTTTGATTACGTGGGAGACCCCGAGGCGGACAGGGTTATCGTTTCTATGGCCTCCAGTTGTGATGTCATCGAAGAAACCGTAAGGTACTTAAACGGATTAGGGGAACGTGTTGGTCTAATCAAAGTGCGCCTCTACCAACCCTTTTCCACAGAACACTTCCTTAGGGCCATGCCGGTCACCGCCGAAAGTATTGCGGTGCTTGACAGAAGCAAGTCTCCCGCAGGCATCGGAGAGCCGCTTTACCAGGATGTATGTACTGTTTTTTTGGAAAGGAATGATATTCCTGTTATCGTAGGCGGCCGGTACGGGCTGGGCAGCAAGGATTTTACCCCAACCATGGTCAAGGCAGTTTATGACAATCTCCGCTCAAGGGCGCCTAAGTCCCATTTTACAGTTGGTATTACAGACGACGTAACCCATACCTCCATTGAATTGGGTGAAGAGATCGATCCATCCCCTGAAGGAACTGTAAGGTGCAAGTTTTGGGGTCTAGGTGCCGACGGAACGGTTGGGGCCAATAAGAATGCTATCAAGATCATTGGTGAAAATACAGACATGTTTGCACAGGCCTATTTTGCCTATGATGCCAAAAAGTCAGGAGGGATCACCATTTCACACCTCCGGTTCTCTCCCCATAGGATCCAGTCTCCATATCTGCTGACCAAGGCCGATTTTATTGCTTGCCATAACCCTGCATTTGTAGATCAATATGATATCCTGGAAGGAATAAGGGTAGGAGGCTCTTTTCTGCTTAATTCTCCATGGAGCCAGAAGGAATTGGGGACCAAGTTGCCGGATCACATGAAACGGACAATTGCACAGAAGAAGCTCAATTTTTACAATATTGACGCGGTAAAAATAGCTGCTGACCTGGGTCTGGGGGCACGCATCAACATGATAATGCAGGCTGCCTTCTTTCAGATTGCCAATGTAATCCCCCCAAAGGATGCCTTCGATTACATGAAAACGGCCATCAAAAAAACCTATGGGAAGAAGGGGGAAAAGGTTATTCAGATGAACTATGCGGCGGTTGACAATGCCATTGGAGCTTTGAAAAAAATAAAAGTCCCAGCGACCTGGGCCAGGGCCGGGCAGGAGGCATATATTGAAAAGGAGGAGCCCGAGTTCGTGAAGAACGTTATGAGGCCCATGATTGCTCAGCAGGGGGACAAGCTCCCTGTGAGCGCTTTTAGTCCTGACGGTGTGTTCCCGACCGGTACAACGAGATACGAAAAGAGAGGAGTTGCCATCAATGTTCCGGAGTGGCAGCCGGAGAATTGTATCCAGTGCAACCAGTGCTCGTTCGTGTGTCCTCATGCGGTCATTAGACCGGTCTTGGCCAGAGAGGAAGATCTTAAAAACGCTCCCAAGGACTTTATTAGTGTGGATGCTAAGGGCAAGGAGTTGCAAGGATTGCGTTATAGAATCCAGATCAGTCCTTTAGATTGCGTGGGTTGTGGTAGCTGTGCCGAGGTCTGCCCTGCCAAGAAAAAGGCACTCATTATGAAACCTTTTACCTCGCAGACCAAAGTTCAGATTCCCAACCATGTTTTTTCCACGAAACTTCCTATTTTAGACGATATGATGCCCGCAACGTCGGTTAAGGGAAGCCAGTTCAGGCAGCCGCTCTTTGAGTTTTCAGGGGCCTGCCCCGGATGCGGTGAAACACCTTACATTAAACTTGTCACCCAGCTGTTTGGTGATCGTATGATGATCGCCAATGCCACAGGGTGCTCTTCCATCTATGGCGGGTCCGCGCCAAGTTGCCCATATACCATGAATGAAGAGGGGCAAGGTCCGGCCTGGGCCAACTCTCTGTTTGAAGATAATGCCGAGTATGGGTTCGGCATGGAACTGGCGGTGAGCCAGAAACGATCGAAAATCGCCGATCTGGCCCATGAGGCCCTGGAAAGTGGCGTATCCAAGGATCTCCAGGATGCATTGCAGGGATGGCTTGACAACATGGGTGACGGGGAAAAATCAAAGGCCTTTGGCAGGCAGATAGTGGAATTGATCGAGATGGATATGATAGATCCCGGGTCGGATATCAATCCTGCACTTCTCGAAATTCTGGACCTGAGCGACTACCTGACGAAAAAATCCATCTGGATAATTGGTGGAGACGGTTGGGCCTATGATATCGGATACGGTGGTTTGGATCATGTGCTTGCCATGGGACGCGATGTTAATGTCCTCGTCCTGGATACTGAAGTTTACTCCAATACGGGTGGACAGTCATCCAAATCAACGCCTACCAGCGCAGTGGCCAAGTTTTCCGCAAGCGGCAAATATACACGCAAAAAAGACCTGGGAATGATGGCTATAACTTACGGGTATATATATGTCGCCTCTGTGGCCATGGGGGCCAACAAGAATCAGTACTTGAAGGCGGTTATAGAGGCTGAAAGTTATGACGGGCCATCTCTGATCATCGCATATTCACCGTGCATTAACCATGGCCTTAATATGACGTACAGTCAGGAGGAGGAAAAAAAGGCCGTTGAATCCGGGTACTGGACCTTGTATCGATATGACCCCAGGCTCAAAAAAGAGAACAAGAACCCCTTTATTCTCGACTCGAAAGAACCCCAAGGGGATTTTCAGGAATTCCTAATGGGAGAGGTTCGTTTTTCCAGTCTAACAAGGACCTTTCCGGAGAATGCAAAGCGGCTTTTCAAAAAGGCTGAAGAGGACATGAAGGAGAGATACGAGAATTACAAACGCATGGCAGGATAAGAAGGGGAGCAAGGCTCCAAAGCCCCACCTTTAGATGGGGTTATTTTGGTGGGCTATGTCAGTCAAGAGGCTCGGCACGGCACTTTTCTCCAGTCCGCATCTACTCCTGCTCTGCAAGCGGCCCTCCCTGCGGTCTGCTGGAACGGAAGTAAGTGGATTCCAATGGGCTGTTGCAGTGCAGAGCGCGACTCGGGCCGCGGCACGGGGCAGAGGGGTTTTTATCCGAAAGATGCGTCCTTT
>CAZUHR010000416.1:0-3066 GCA_964620335.1 uncultured Desulfobacteraceae bacterium | reverse complement strand
GGAACATACGATTCGAGCGGTCGATTACGGCAAATATCTATTGGAAAATGAGGAAGGGGATCCGGAAATAGTGATCCCTGCTCTTTATCTCCATGACATCGGCTGGTCCAGGGTCGATTTTTCCGATTTCAAACAAGCCTCACTGCCCGATAAAGGAGGGGCTGCCAGTGTCAGGCTTCACATGCAGTACGGGGCCGAACTGGCTGCTGAAATTCTGAGTCAGCTGGAATGTAACCCGTCAATTCGCCATAGCATTGTCACCATAATTGCGGCCCATGATGACACGGATGCTATTTTCGCCATGAATAATCCCTCGGCCACTCTCGTGTTGGAGGCTGACCGTCTGGACCGTTATGGCCTTGAAAGTCTGAAGCGTTACAAAGCCTTGTTCGGTATGGGTTATCTGACCGGCAACCAGTTAGAAGAGGCCAAGAAAACACGGCAGGATGGCCTGAAGAAGTGGTTCAGAACCCCGACTGCAATCACTTTGGCCGCGAAACTGGCCAAAGAAATGGGTTGGATTTAGCGTCAATATTTCAATAAATAAGTACCAACCCTAAAAGCAATCCATGAGGTACTTCTTCCGGCGACGTACTTATTTAGAGAAGTAGCCCTGCTACGGAGGGTGGAAGGGAGAAATCTTTTAATAATAACCAGTTGCGAATATAAGATTTCTCGGCTATCGCCTCGGAGTGACATTATGACACAGTCTCATTGCGTAGGGCGGACAATTCGCGTTCGTGCCATAGGCAACGCATTTGGGCTAGACACATTTTGCTACCACCCTCTCGTCAAAGATGACGTCGTTGGTTGTGACAACTCGAGCATCTGTCGATCCAAGCTCTATAGCGCGTTGTCTGTACTTCTCCAGGTCACTTTGTAATAGGTCCTCCTGAACTTCCACCTTAATATTACCAACCATGATGAATACCTCGCTTATAGATTCACCTTAAATCTTAAACCCGGTCCGTCTCCCCTTCTTTCCATCTCACCATGTGAGATTGAAAGACAAAAGAGGAGAAAATAATGGAAAATTTATTAAAAAATCTTTTCTAATGCAGGGCTGAAGAAAAAGTAATAAGATGCAAGAAAAAAATATTCCGGGCTGGTAGGTCGCTATCTTATAAAACAGGTCTTTAAAATTTGACCTGTTAACTTTATTAATATATCCATTTCTTAGGCTCACAGGTTTTAACCGGAAGATTTATTTGAAAACTTTTAATTAGCTTTTAGAAATAAAAAAGGGGCACTAGAGGAAGACAACAAAATGAAATGGAAAGACAAGAAAACAATCGTTGTCCTTGGGAGTCTGGATACCAAGGAAGAAGAGCTCTGCTACCTCAAGGAAAGGATTGCAGATAAAGGCCATGAGGCAATCATGATTGATGTCAGCCTATTAAATGACTCCTCAGTCAAATCTGATATTGGGCGAAAACACGTAGCCGAAAGCGGGGGAATAAGGGTGGAGAAACTGGCTTTGCTATCGCAGGAAGATGCATGTACTATAATGAGTAGAGGTGCAACTAATGTCGCCAACGAGCTCCACCAGTCAGGTAAACTGGACGGAATCATCTCTTTGGGTGGCTCAATGGGGACATCATTAGCTTGTACTGTGATGAGGAGCTTGCCCTTGGGTGTTCCCAAGTTAATAATGTCTACTACAGTAGGTGATATCCGCCACTATGTAGGCACCAAAGATATTCTTTTCCTCCCCGCAATAACTGATTTCTTTGGTTTGAATCCGGTAACCAAAAGGCTTCTGGACAATGCTGCCGGCGCCATGGTAGGTATGGTGGAGGTGGACAAGGGTTCCTTCTCCTCAGAGAAACCGCTTATTGGGATGTCGGTCCGTGGTGATAAGACTCTATGTGCCAATAAAATAAAATCCCAGCTTGAGATAAATGGATTTGACGTTATTTGTTTCCATGCAGTCGGCCAGGGTTTGATCTTGGAAGAAATGGTGAGGGAAAATCAAATAGTAGGTGTATTGGATCTCGAGCCGGCTGAAGTGAGTGAGCACTTCTTTGGGGGAATGTTTGGCGCCGGGCCAGCGCGCTTGGAAGCAGCCGGTAAAAAAGGAATCCCCCAGCTTATTGGACCGGGAGGCATAGAATTCATATGCTTCCCTGGCGCGAAGGCTATCCCACATCGATTCAGGAAAAATAAGAAAAGGGAACATAACCCAAATGTGATTTGTGTCTTCCTGAATGAAAAGGAGATCATTCTCGTGGCCAAGGTGATCGCAGAGAAGTTGAATCTGGCTAAAGGTCCAACGGCAGTGATAATTCCAAAAAAGAGTTTCGGTGGAAGAGGTTGGACAATCGATAGGGAACTCATCCCTATCTTTACAAATACCCTCAAAAGAGAACTAAGGTCAGAGATAGAGATGGTTGAGGTCGATGCCCATATAAATGACAGTTCATTTGCCGAGGCAGCAGTAGACCTTTTCCTCAAATTAATGGATAAGCCAAAAGCATGAGGAAATGCTTTTGGCTAATACTGTATTAGATTTCAGATAGAACCCTTTTTATCCTCCTACTCAAAAGAGTCAAAGTCAAAATCATTTGAGAAAAACCTTATCAATGCTCTTGCTGCGGGGGTAATATATTTCCCCTTTTTCAGGAGTATTCCATACCTGGAATAGCCTAGAATGTCTGATGAAGGCCTTAAATAAATTTGATCATTGTCTTTGGCATGTTCGCATATGGCAGGCAGAGTGGAGACGCCGAATCCCAGTTCAACGTATTTCATAACAACATCCCAATTGCCTGCCTCCACGGTCACTTTTAGATTCGGATTGCTAGATCTCAGTTTCCTATCCAGCGCTTGACCTGATGTGCCTGCCTTGTCCGGCATGACTATGGGATACTTGGCGACATCATGAATGGTCATCTGTTTTTTCTTTGAAAGGGGGTGACCCAAAGGGGTAATAATATACCGATCAAATTGCCACAGTTCCCTGCCCACAATCCCGTCTGGAAGGTTTTCGACCGATCCAACTCCCAAGTCCACTTCTCCCGATAAAACCATTGAACGGAGTTGTTTTCCCGCCACACTGAAAAGGAG
>CAZUHR010000415.1:0-3094 GCA_964620335.1 uncultured Desulfobacteraceae bacterium | reverse complement strand
GAACACCCCATGCGCCGCCCGTGCCAAGAAAAGTAATATTCATATGTGTTGTCCTATATGGTAAGTACTTACCTGTCAGTTATCAGCCATCAGTTTTATCAGGTAATCCTGTCAGGAGCCTGACCGTGTTATAACTTTCAAATAGAGGTCTCCACGACTTTTATCATCTATTTGTCTGCCCATTCCCCTAAGACGGAGAGATGCGCCGTCGCGGGTGTTAGGCGGTACAATAACCTTGAAAATGCGTTTTTCAAAACCCCATGGAATATTGACAAGCTTGTGAGTCCCAGATCGAGCTTCCTGCGGTGTGACCTCAATAGACCCGTATAGGTTGGGATCATCTGCCAATCCGACAGTGCGTATGACCTGAAGGCGGCGTGTCTTTTGCCTTGCAGTTTTTTGCTGTAATTTTTCTGTAATTCCGGATTGAGGAATTTTGAGAAATATTTTCAAGAAAATGATTCCGAATATAAAGCCGCCTATATGAGCCCACCATGCAACCCCTCCCAACTGCGAAGAAGAACCAGCAGCGCTTATGAATTGTAGCATAAACCATATGCCGATAAAGAAAAAGGCACGGAGTTCTAAAAAATAGGGTATAAAAAAGATGGGAATGAGGGTCAGTATTTTGGATTTTGGGTAAAGCAAGAGATATGCACCCATAACACCGGCAATGGCTCCGCTGGCGCCGATGGTGGGTACCTTGGAGTGCCAGTTGATGAAAAGGTGGAATAGACCAGAGGCCAGCCCACAGAGGATGTAAAACAGAAGGTACCTTATTGAACCGAGTCGGTCTTCAACGTTATCTCCGAATATATAGAGGCACCACATATTACCGAGAAGGTGCCAGAACCCACCATGAAGGAACATGAAGGAGAAAAAGGAAATCACCTGTTGACCAAAGGTAAAGTAGGAAGCAATCTCAGGTATCGAGTAGCGGGCAGGAACCAGGCCGTATGTAAAAATAAATTGGTTCAGTCCCTCTCCCTGCGCTGTCTGCACGAGATAAAACAGCACGTTTGTGGCGATAATGACAGTATTGACAACAGGATAATTTTTGGATTGAATTGTGTCGCGAATAGGGATCATATGATATGAATAGCTTTCTGCCGATCATTTTGCATTTTTTTAGGATAGCAGAATTTTCATGACTTTTCAAAGATTCCGTTTGGCTATCACTCGGGAAAGGAAAAGGCCAGGGAAGAAGAATCATATGATAGATTGCTTGAGAAGATGAAAAATAAAGCGATGATTAGGGACGGCAAAATAGAAGAAGAATATTGGTAAGCATTTTTCGGGAGTCAGGTATCCAGAGCTTTCCGCACCGTTTTAGCCAAGTCTTTCATCACAAGGGGCTTCATGACAAATTCTCGAATTCCCATGCCCTTTGCCTTTTCTTCCGAGATGCGTTCGCTATACCCGGTGCAAAGAATAATGGGGATATCGGAACGTATTTTCATGAGTTCCCTTGATAACTTATCGCCAGTCATATTAGGCATGGTCATATCTGTAATCACCAGGTCAAAACTGTGGGCCCGTACCCGGAATAGCTCAAGGGCTTCCACACTGCTTGTTCTGGTTACCACTTCATATCCCAGTCGCTCTAATATATCTTTGGCAATCTCTACTAATGCATGCTCATCATCGACGAAAAGGATACGCTCGTGTCCAGTTAGGACAGGGGCGTTGTCATCGATGTCCGGCTTTTGTACCTCTTCTTGGATAAGGGGAAGATACACGTGAAAGGTGGAACCCTTTGCCTGTTCACTGTAAACCGTGATCGTCCCACCATGGCTTTTGATGATTCCGTGAACTACGGACAACCCCATGCCTGTTCCCCCACCTTTGTCCTTGGTGGTAAAGTACGGGTCAAAGATCCGTTTCATGACTTTTTCCGTCATTCCATGGCCTGTATCGCTCACAGTCAGTCTCAGGTATTGTCCAGGGTCCAAGTCAACCGAGGAATACGGAATGTGAATTGGGGGTTTTCCTTCATCGTCTTCAAATTCCGAGTTCCGAATTCCTATTTCCACATTCTGAAGGCTTATCTCCAGAATACCGCCGTTTTCCCACATAGCATGGGCTGCATTGGTGCAGAGGTTCATCAGTACTTCATGAATTTGTGTAGGATCTGCCAGAATTGTGTCCTGATCCGGATCGATTTCGATGTTCTGGCGTGTCTCTATGGTGGCGGGCAAGGTCGCACGAAGCAGTTTTAGGGCTTCCTTCATAATTGATGTGACTTGTATTGGCTTTCGTCCTTCCTCTGCTGGGCGGCTAAAGGCAAGGATCTGGTTAACCAGGTCTTTTGCCCGATGCCCGGCCTTTAAAACCTCATTAAGGCTTTCCTTTGCTTTGTTGTCATCAGCAACCTGCAAGCTCGCAATCTCCGTATAGCCAATAATGGCTGCCAGAATATTATTGAAGTCATGGGCAATGCCGCCGGCTAAGGTCCCTATAGCCTCCATCTTCTGGGCCTGTTGGAGCTGGAGTTCAAGTAGCCTCTTTTCATTATCTGCCTGCTTACGCTCTGTGATATCTCTTATCCAGACTTGAACTCCGGGTTCTCCAGCAAAATCGATTTTACGGGCAATGATTTCACCATAAAAGCATGAGCCATCCTTGCGTTTTAATTTGACCTCATACCGATTTGGCACCTTCTCACCGCGCATACGGGCCAGAGCGCGGCCTTTTGTCAGTTCATGGTAGTCAGGATGGTAGATAAGCCAGTGGTCCAGACCTAACAGCCCACCCCCGCGCTGTAACCAAGCATCTCGTGCAGGCGCTTGCTTGCAAATACAATTTTTGAACCTTTCTGAACAAAGATACCGTCGAAACTCTCTTCCACAACGGTTCGGTATTTTTTCTCGCTCTGCCGAAGTGCCTCCTCGACTTTTTTGCGTTCTGAAATTTCCTGTTTGAGTTCTTGAAGTGTCTTTCTCAATTCTTCGTTTCTGATTGTTATCTCGTGGGTCCTCTCTTTTACCTCCTGTTCAAGATTCTGGGTGTATGCAATTTCCATCTCTTTGCCTTTTCGCAAGGCATCAACCATACTATTGAAAGAACTGGCAAGCGAACCTATTTCGTCCTTTCT
>CAZUHR010000414.1:0-3094 GCA_964620335.1 uncultured Desulfobacteraceae bacterium | reverse complement strand
TGTCAGCAGCGCCGTATCCTCACCAATGGCATACAAAACCTAATATTCTTGGTTTAAATTTAAGTCCAGTACTCATTCGTTCTCACCTCATTTGTTAGTGCCTATCCAGAAATGAGATAGTTTTCGTGAGATCAAGGCGGATTCGAATTCTAACCGCAGGAATACATGAAAGTATTTTGAAGATTAGAATTTAAATCCAACACTGATATCGCGGGAAATAGCCATTTCTGGATGTGCACTTGTTAGTAATCCCGGCTTAATTCATTCGTATACGTCTACACATCTCCAACCGCCACATCCATTTGTTGTGTGATCTCCTCCTCTGGAACCGCTGCATCAATTTGGCTAAAGATCTCTTCATCGGTAAAGTGCTTGAGGTAAATAGCCCCTGTTGGACACTTTGAGTTACAGAGACCATCTCCTTTACAGATAACAGGATTAACCCAGGCCTTTTTGCCTTGTGGCGTATCACGGAACTCTATCGCACCATACGTACAGGCTGTAATACAGGCCCCACACGAAATACACTTCCTCTCATCCACGTCGCAAACAGAACCTGAGACTGTGACGATGTCATGTGAGAGGAGGGTTAAAGCCCGGCCTGCAGCTCCATAGGCCTGGTTAATCGCTTCCGGTATATGCTTGGGATAGTGAGCTGTCCCACACAGGAAAACGCCATCCGTGGCAAAATCAACGGGTCTTAATTTGACATGGGCTTCTTTGAAAAAACCATCCGGTCCCAAAGTGACCTTGAATAATTGAGATATCTCCCTGTTTCCTGCGGAGGGAATAACGGCGGCAGCCAAAGTAAGGCAATCGGCATCTATAGCAAGCTTCTGACCTAAAATGGGATCGGGCACGGTAACCCTTAAAACAGGCCGGCCTTCCACTTCAACCGCTTCCACCTGAGGTTTATCATCCGGCTCATAGCGGATGAACTTTACATCCTTTTCTGATGCTTCCCGGTAATAATCCTCCCTGAACCCATATGTTCTCATATCCCGAAAGAGAATGTAGATATCCATTTCGGGGTTTATCTCTTTCAGTTTCAAGGCGTTCTTTATAGCCTGGCTGCAACATACCCGGGCGCAGTAATCTCTGTCTTCATTTCTGCAGCCTACACATTGGATCATTACCAGACTCTGGGAATTGATCAGCCTTTCTTCTCCTCTGGCGATTTGCTCCTCCAACTCAAGGTGGGTCATTACCCTATCATCTTCTCCATAAAGGTATTCGGTGGGTTTATATTCATCAGCACCAATAGCTATGACGGCTGCTCCATGTTTTATCTCTGTGAACCCTCTTTCAGACTTCACCTTGGTTACGAAATTCCCAACATAACCGGTAGCCTCTGTGATGGTGACATCCGTATATACATGTATTAAGGGGTGCTGGTAAACCTTGCGCACAAGATCACGAACATAGGCTTGAACATCCAGCCCTTCCAGGGTGTAATGGATTCTTCGTGCTATTCCGCCCAGGTCTGTATCCTTTTCCAACAGGTAAACCTCATGTCCCTGGTCGGCTATGGAGAGAGCGCAAGTCATGCCGGCTATACCTCCCCCGACCACTAACCCCGTCTTGTTGACCGGCAGATCGATTTCCTGCAACGGCTCCAAAAAGGCAGTTCGGGCTACCGACATCCGGATTATATCCTTTGCCTTTTTTGTGGCGTCTTCCGGTTCTTTAGAGTGGACCCAGGAGTTATGCTCCCGAATATTAGCCATTTCGTAGTAATATTGATTAATTCCGGCCTCCCGAAGGGTATCCCGGAATAACGGTTCAAGGGTCCTGGGGGAACAGGCGGCTACAACCACTCGATTGAGCCCTTTCTCCTCTATCATGTCTGTTATTTCCTGGGCAGAATTCGTAGCACATGAAAAGAGCTGCTCCTGAGCGTAGACAACATTAGGCAGGGTCAAGGCATATTCAACAACGGAAGGAACATCCACTATCCTTCCGATATTAGCCCCACAATGACACACAAAGACGCCTATCCTTGGCTCTTCGTCGGAGACATCCTTTTCCGGCGGATAGATCCTTTCTTTGTTCAGCTTCCCTCGCCTGTAGTCAAGGAGTTGACCACATTGGGACCCGGCTCCGCTGGCGGTAAAAACCGACTCGGGGATATCTATTGGACCCTGGAAGGCACCGCTTACAAAGATCCCAGGCCTGGTGGTCTCCATAGGATTGGAAGGAATTGCTTTACAGAATCCGTGTAAATTGAGTTCGATGCCGTACTTATCTGCCAGATCCTCGTTATCAGCAGGAGGATTCAATCCAACGGATAAGACCACCATATCGAATTCTTCCTCCTTTACACCGTCCTCGGAAGTAGCGTATCTAACAACGACATTCTTGGTTTCCGGGATCTGTCTTACTACTGATACGTAGCTTCTTATAAACCGAATCCCTGGAAGTTGCTCAGTTCTTTGGTAGTATGGTTCAAAATCCTTGCCGTAGGACCGAATATCGTTATGGAATATCGTACACTCTGCCTCTGCGTCATGATCTTTTGTCAAAATCACCTGTTTCTGGGTATAGGTGCAGCATACGGCTGAACAATAGCTGTTATCGCCCGGGGTAACCCGTCTGGAACCGACGCATTGAATCCAGGCTATTTTATGGGGATGCTTCTTGTCGGAAGCACGCAGTATCTCACCTTCGTATGGCCCGGTCGCGCATAACAAGCGTTCAAAGTCAAGACTGGTGACCACGTTCTCAAACTTTCCATAGCCATAGTCGCCCTTTACCTTAGGATCAAAGGGCTCATAGCCCGGAGACAGCACGATTGCCCCTACTTTGATCTCTACCTTCTCTTCCGTTTGATTCAGATCTATGGCGTCATTCTCACAGACTGCTTCGCAAATGCGACATTTCTTCTCTTTAAGGTAAAGGCAGCTTTCATCTATATAAGTGATAAGGGGGATTGCTTGAGAAAAGTATATATGGACGGCTTTATTCGACGATATGTCTTGATTATACGGATCAGGGACCATGACCGGGCAGTACTCTACACAGGTACCACAACCCGTGCAGTTGTCCTCTATAATGTATCTGGGCTTCTTGATCAGGGTTACCTTAAAGTCTCCTG
>CAZUHR010000413.1:0-3108 GCA_964620335.1 uncultured Desulfobacteraceae bacterium | reverse complement strand
GGAAGAAATCAAGCTGGAATACAACCATGAGAACATTATTGGTCAGAGTGATGGGCTCAATTACGTGCTCTATAAGGTTGAACAAATTGCCCGCAGCAATACAATCGTCCTGGTTCTTGGCGAGACCGGAACCGGCAAAGAGCTGGTCGCCCGGGCCATTCACGGCTTGAGCTTGCGCAAAGAGCGAGCCTTGGTGAAAGTGAATTGCGCCACACTGCCTTCAAACCTTATCGAAAGCGAGCTGTTTGGTCATGAGAAAGGTGCTTTCACAGGCGCCAATTCCAGACACTTGGGGCGATTTGAGGTCGCCGACGGCGCCACCCTTTTTCTGGATGAGATTGGCGAGTTACCTCTGGAATTGCAACCCAAGCTGCTCAGAGTGGTGCAGGATGGTGAGTTTGAACGGTTGGGCAGCTCCCATACGATCAAGGTCGATGTGCGGATTATTGCGGCCACAAATCGCAATCTGGAAGAGGAGGTCCGCAGGGGCCGGTTCCGTGACGATCTCTGGTACCGTTTAAATATTTTCCCTATTACCATGCCGCCGCTCCGGGATCGGTTGGATGACATTCCACTTCTTGTGGACTTTTACGTCAAAAAGATCTCCAAGCGAATGGGCAAGTCCATTGAAATCATTCCGACGAGAGTCATGAATGCCTTGCAGAATTATCACTGGCCCGGCAATGTCCGGGAACTGGAAAACGTCCTCGAACGTGCGGTGATTAACTCCTCGGGACCCAAGCTGCGTCTGGTTGATGAACTGAGAAAGCCGCAAAAGGATTTATCGACTGCGCAAAAAACGCTGGAAGCGGTTGAGCGCGACCATATTGTGCGGATACTCGATCAAACTCAATGGAAAGTCAGTGGAAAAACCGGGGCTGCCGAGATCCTTGGGCTCAACCGAAGCACGTTGCGCGCTCGTATGCGTAAACTTGACATCCGAAAACCATAAAATCTCATCCCAATGAAGATAACCTCGTAAAAAGCTATGTGATGCCGTGTTGCGGCACTGTAACCTAAACTATCGTGATAAGTTAGTTGAAAGTCGCTCTGGGTCTTTTCACTCGGCGGGGAAGGGCGTCCCCTCCCCCACCATTTATGAAGTAATTTCAAATATTTCTGCCCTCGCCTTAGGCCGGGGCTTATCCGCCCTCGGCCTGTTGATGGACTTTTTACGAGTCCACCAATGAAGCGACCTGAAAATGCAAATCAGATGCAGCCGCCCCGCCTAAAAAATACAATGCAGCGATAGTTTTATTGTGATATCGTCTAATAGGAGATCAGATGTCTCCGAACGTTTAAGTTTTTCCCCATCTGCGCCGTACTGAATTGTAATCAGATGATTTTCTTAAAAGCAATTACGCGATGCGGGCGCCAAGAAAAAGCCTATTATCATTTTCAACCTGCCCTTATCATTTGCCACCTATAACACCAAAGAGACCTGGAAAAGGGTCATATATGACCATTTGGGTAAATATGACCCTTTTTATATGGCAGTTAATGACTGCCCTGGATCTGCTTTTTAAACTAATTATTCTTATAAATCAAAATGATGGGTGACGCGACCCTTGGTGTTAGAAACCTGGCACAAATATTGAGTAGATAAAATAGTGAATAATAACACTATTGTTCTCGTTGGCCGCCTCACTACCGCCATCCTCACCAGAGTCCATATGAATGAATTGAGACGGATTTAAAGATTTAATGCGGCCAATGTTTATATAAAGGAGGTCATGTAATGAGAAATAAATTTATCAACAGAATGTCGATAATACTGGCAATGGTTTTGCCTTTCATACTGGCTTCGAATACCTTTGGGCAAGACAGGGGAGCCGACAGTTACAGCGAAGGATATGGTTCCTATGGCATGATGGGTCAGGATCCTGATGAAATATTGAAATACGGCCGGGAAATGATGAGATATGGCTTTCATGAAAAGGGGATGCCGAGGGGATCAAACAAGTATCCGGGGTATGGCAGGTCCTTAAGCGATGATACTATAAAAAAGCTAAATGCTAAACAAGAAGCATTTATCAAGGTTACTGAGGACCTCAGACAGATAATATACGAGAAAGAGCTTTACTTGAAAGTTGAGCTTGCCAAGAAAGATCCGGATACCGATGTAGCCTTAAGTTTTCAGAAGGATATCTCTGAGGCTAGAGGAAAATTCGAGCAAAGAATGATTGAACATTTAATCTGGATGAAAAAAATAAATTTGGATGCCGAAAGAAAATAGGGCTGCGATGAATAAGGGTCCCAAAATTACTGATGGTCCTGCCAACCTTTAAAGGCTAGCATTGACGATAGGTGACCGCAATGATCCTAGTCAGAATAACCATGAATGTACTTCCGCAAAAGCAGAAAGAGGTTATGCAGACACTTTTCTCCATGATTGAGCCGGCGGGAAAGGAGAAGGGGTGTCTGAGCTATGACGTTTTTTGCGATATCGATGGTAAAACAGTTTTCAATCTGATCGAGGAGTGGAAAACCCGTGAAGACTTGGACCGTCATATCCGGTCTGGAAGATTCAGTGTTTTGCTAGGGACAAAGAGTCTTTTAACCAAACCTTTGGAAATGAAAATCCATACGGTCTCCCATACGGAAGGGGCGGAGGTCATAAATGCCCTAAGGGATAAGGGGACTTTTAAAAAGAACTTCTAAGAAGAAAGGAGAATATTTATGCCTTCGGATAATAATCCAGAAAGCCAGCAAGAGGGCCCCCCGGATCTTCCGGAAATGATCAATAAGGTGGGAGATTTGCTGAGACTTGGGAAGGGAGGAAAGCCTCTGTGGCTTATTGTGATCGTCATTGTTCTTGCGATCTTTTTGGCTTACACCGCCTTTTACACGGTTGCCCCCGGCCATCAGGGGGTTATTCTGCGATTTGGGAGGTATTCTGGCATGGTCCTGCCGGGGCTTCACTTCAAGATCCCCTTTGGGGTCGACACGGTTTTCAAGGTGCATACGGAACAAGTGGACACGGAGAGCTTTGGTTTTAAAAGCGTCCGCCCCGGTATTCGGACCCAGTATGAAAAGGGCGCCGCGACTGAGCTGGAATCTCTCATGCTCACCGGGGACCTGAACGTCATCGATGTGGAGTGGATCGTC
>CAZUHR010000412.1:0-3125 GCA_964620335.1 uncultured Desulfobacteraceae bacterium | reverse complement strand
TCTTCCGGGCGACCCGTCCTACCTGAAGACAAAGACAGTCTTTAAAAAGCATGGTCGTTCCTCAATTCTTAAATGTTTGAAGAATTTGAAGAAATAAAGTAAAAACCCATAAAGTATTTGTACAAATTATATTTACATTAACTATGTTTACATATGTGAACTGTCAAGAAAAATTAGTAAAAACAGCAATTATCGCCCCGGCACTGTTTAGGCTTATGCCGGTTGTTACTTTTTTATGCATTCCGCAGATACGGCAGTATCCCGCGTTGTCATATAGATTGCCACAGCCACAAGCAAGGCACCGAAACAAAACAGGAATGATGTCCTGTACGCCTCCCCGCCCGTTGTAATACCCGAAGACATATGTTCCATAATCCCGCCTAAAAGGTGGATGAATACACCGGCGCCCATCACAGTAAAAAAGTTGATTCCAGCCATAGCTGTAGCTGACATTTCCTTAGGCATAAGGTCCTTTATGTGGCCATACATGACCTGGCCGAAAGAATTAAAAAACCCAATAGCGAATAAGAGCGATCCGAGCATTGAAAGATATGCTGTTCCTCGCCACTGGGAAAATGCCAGTGTAGCCAGGGCGGAAAGAAAAATGCTGATAATTATGGTATTTTTCCTGGACCGAAGTAAGCGGTCCGAGACTATACCGCTGAACGGGGAGCCGAGAATAACTCCAAAGCTGAGCATGAATAGGAGATTGCCGGCGGTAATGGGAGAAAGTTTCAAATAATCTATGAGAAAAGGACCGGCCCATAACGACTGGATTGCCGCATAAGAGCCATAGCGAAAAAAGGTGCTTAAAGAAATTGCCCAATAATTCCAACTTGAAAAAAGTTTTTTCAGGGATGTAGATATTGAAGAATGGCCGTTTTTTTCTTGAAGGATATTATTGTGCCTTTGTTTATCTGAAGGCATATCGCGAATGATGATCACCACCCATATGGCTAAAAAGGCGTTGAGGCCTGCCAAGGAATAAAACGATTTCCGCCAGCCCAAGCACTCAACCAGCATTGCCAACGGAGTGGTTGCGGCCAGACTGCCAACCGTGCCTATTGAAAGCAACAGCCCTGAAAGAGTTGCAAATTTGCTAGGATCGAACCATCTGGTTAAGAGCTTGAGGGGGCCTATAAAATTGGCTGCCATCCCAACACCCAGCATTGCCCGCCCTATGACACCTCCCGCCATACCGCCGGCATGGGCGAAAATGACAGCGCCGGCAGCGCCTACAAAATTGAGGATGGTCATGGTAATCCTTGGCCCAACCCTGTCAAGGAATAAACCGAGTGGGAGCTGGACGATGGCAAAGGAGTAAAAGAAGGCGGCACCCATGAGACCCAGGGCATGAGGGCTTAGATTAAGATCAGCTACGAGATTAGGGGCGATAATTGCGCTTGAAGCCCTATAAAACAAAGACATCAGAAATAGAAAAGCGCAGGTTCCAAATATCGTCCAGCGTCTATAAGGCATAAAATACTCCTTTTAGCATTCATCGATAACTTTGCAAAAGTCGAGGGTGCCGCTCACAAGATGCCTCATCTTCGGGGAGATCCGACGCGTCAAGTGTGAAGATGAATTATTATCTATTGATCATCCTGTAGGGCTCAAGTCAAGGCAATTGGCTGCCTCAATCTCCCAAATTCTCTTGTATTTATTCAAGCCTGAATGTTATTACCTGAATCTTAAATAAACAATCTTGAATGAATTAATAAAATAAACGTGTTTTCACCTACTTAGACAGGTTTTTGGCAGTTTTTGGCTTTCCATCCTCCATAACAGCCGACTTAGGAATCGAAGAAAAGACTGCTTCAACCTTCATATCTGAAAAGTTTCCCGGTACTCATGTGCCGGATAGCTCAGATGTCTCAATTGGTTGAGATAGCATAAAAGGCACCAATTATGAATACGAAAAATGAAACTTCCCAAAAGGAAGCACATGATCTTAAAAAGGCAAAGGCTGATATTTTTCTGACAGGTGGCATCGTCCTAAATGTCTATTCTGGCGAACTGCTGAAAACGAACATAGCAATAAAAGGAGAAAGAATCTGGTATGTCGGTCCATCTTCAGATGTGGTGAGTAAGGATACGCAGGTTCTGGATTTCGCCGACAAGGTCCTGGTGCCAGGATACATTGATCCCCATTTTCACCCATGGTTCGTTTATAACCCCATATCATTTGGTGAAGAAGCATGCCGTCTTGGGACCACCACCCTTTTCTGTGACAATTTGATTTTTTACATGTTAATGGGTGGAAGGCTTTTTGAAAGATTTATGGATTCATTATCGGAAATGCCCATCAAATTTCTCTGGTTTTGCAGGGCAGTCCCGCAAACGCCTATGGTCACGGAAGATGAGCTCTTTTCATTTGAGAATCTTGAGAGACTTTTAAACAATCCCCTGGTTCAATCTTTAGGAGAAATCACAAGATGGCAGGAGCTTTTAAAGGGCAATCAAAAGATTATGGAAATGATAAAAGCCACAAAAAAGTTTGGAAAAAGAGTTGATGGTCATACGGCAGGGGCAAAATATGAGGACCTGAACATAATTTCCAGGTCCGGGGTGGAATCCTGCCACGAGAGCATTAACGCGGAAGAAGCCCTGGAAAGACTTAGGCTTGGATTCCATGTCATTTTAAGAGAGAGTTCACTGCGGCGCGATTTATCGGATCTTTTGAGAATCGTGACGGAGAACAAGGTATTGACGGACCGAATAATGTTGACGACTGATGCTTCGTCCCCCTTATTTTATGAAGAATTTGGGGCTACCAACCACGTCCTAAAAATTGCAATAAAAGAGGGAATAGATCCGATAATGGCCTACCGCATGGTAACGATCAATCCTGCTGTGTATTTCGGCATGGACCACGAACTTGGTGGTATTGCGCCCGGCAGATACGCTGACATACTTGCCTTAAAAGATCTCTTCCACCCTACACCGGAATTAGTCATCTCCAAAGGCAGAATCATTGCCGAACATAGCAATCTTCTAGAACCTTTTCCATGGGAAGGCTGGGAGGCTTTTTTCCCATCTGCCTCATTTTCCAGACGCGACTGGTCAGCCAAAGCCCATCTTTTTCAAATAGCAAGTCCTAAGAAAAGCTTAACGTTTCCGACCAT
>CAZUHR010000411.1:0-3126 GCA_964620335.1 uncultured Desulfobacteraceae bacterium | reverse complement strand
GAACAATAGCTCCGTGACAGGTTATGTTTGAAATGAATTGGTTTATTGGTAAGACCAAAATATCAACTTACCATGTAATATCAAAAAGTTTAGAAGGCTTTTAGCAGAAGTGATGCTGAAAGTCAATGAGGACATATCAAAAACACCTTATGCCATAATAACAATAATAACATATTGAAATAAATAAATTTAGCAGAAAAAGCGGGCGCTTTCCCTTTTTTATTGCACAGCTATACCCAGGAATTAAAGGAAACTGTTTAATTTTTACCTCATTATGGTATTACCAAAATAAATTAAAACCAATAAACTTTTGCCCCTGGGATTTCTGCAATAGAACTCAGGGTTTTTCCCATCTTGCGGCGAGAAAGGCCCCTGTCATTAAGCCCTTTTTCCGCCCTTCACGTTCGATTCCATGCGCCTCCCCAGGGTCATCATCCTTTCCAAAGTATATAGCTGTCTTGATCACAGCACTTACAGGGACAATGGAACGTATCTCATCAGGTGACCTGAAAATTGTCTTTTCAAATATCGAAGGGCCTTTCTTGGCTTCATCCATCCTGCGCGCGGCCCAGGGACTGAGGCTGTTGAGGGTGGTCACCACAATTCTTCCGCCTCTCCTTGTCACACGGAATAATTCCTTAACAGCCCTCTGTGCATCTTTTACAAACTCAATAGCGGTCATGGAGACGACTTTATCAAAGGAGTCGTCCGCGAAAGGAAGGGACATCATATCGCCCACAATCCCACTGAAAGGATATTTTTTTGCCTTGTGACATGCCCGTATGACCATGGGCTGGGATATATCAAGCCCTATAACATGTGGGCCGAAAGATAGGATATCGATAGTAAACACCCCCGTCCCACAACCCATATCAAGGATAATCTCCCCCTGATCCGGCCCTAACATGTCCAGGAGAAGCTCGCTTTCATATATCTTCACAAGTGCCCCAATGGGTGTCTCGAACCACTTGTCATACTTTTCAGGCCAGTCGTCAAAGAGCCTGCTTCTTTTGTTATTCCGCTTAGACATTAAGTGCTACCCCTGCTACTGTCCACAAACAACTCAAATACCGGAATATAAGGGCTTTCCAGTCGAAATCTTTCCAAGATGCGCCTCTCAACCATAAATCATGGTCTTGCCGTCATATCTGATAACAATTCATTTGCCGTTAACCACCTTAACAACAAACGAATATTAAAAAAAAGAGTATTAAGTGTCAATTGTGGAGCTGTCACCCTGATGCACCAGGCATCATATGCTGCGTTCCCTTTGATCCCTTCTCCTTGCAGCGTATTAAATTTCATAGCCAAAGCCATAAGGCTCATAGAATTGTTAAAAAAACTTGACAAAAGAAAGGAGGAAGCGTAAGCATAAAAATTTTTATAGATTAGTTAGCAACGAAATCCCAGCGTCTATAAACTTAAAATCATGGAAGATTAGGTGTTTAACTACCGGTAAATGGCAATGGCCAAGAAAACGAAAAAAGGTAAAATAACAATTGACAGGGATTTGTGTAAAGGATGCTATCTTTGTATCTCGGTCTGTCCAAACCATCTGATCGCAATCTCTGACAAACTGAATCAAAAAGGTTATTATCCCGCCGAATACATTGAAACAGACGGCAAAGAAAAAGACCGTAAGTGTACAGGGTGCGCTATTTGTGCAATGACGTGCCCCGACATTGCGATAGAGGTTTATCGTGGGTGAAAAACAATTGATGAGGGGAAGTCATGTAATCGGGGAAGCGGCCGTGCGAGCCGGTTGCCGATTTTATGCGGGCTACCCAATCACACCGCAGAACGAGCTTGCAGAATACACAGCCAGCGCCATGGCAAGACTGGAGGACGGAACTTTCATTCAGGCTGAAAGTGAAATAGCAGCGATCAACATGTTGATTGGAGCATCCATGGCGGGCGCACGCGTCATGACAAGTTCATCCGGTCCAGGGATCAGCCTCAAACAGGAAGGAATATCCTTTCTTGCTGCCATGGAACTTCCGGCAGTAATTGTAAATACTATGCGTGGTGGACCTGGCTTAGGAAATATCGCGCCTTCCCAGGGTGATTATTTCCAGGCTACAAGAGGAGGAGGACATGGCGATTACCGCACGATTGTTCTGGCGCCGGCATCCGGGCAAGAACTTGTCGGTCTGACCCGAAAGGCCTTTGAATATGCAGATGAATATAGAACCCCCGTATTCATTCTTGGGGACGGCATGATGGGGCAGATGATGGAACCGGTTGAATTTCCCGAACCTATTGATCCCCGTTCATTGCCACCCAAGCCCTGGATACTAAACGGCGCCAAGGGAAGACCCAGCAGGATAATTAAGTCACTTCTATTGGATACATCCGTGGAAGAGGACCACAACTGGAAGCTTGCCAGAAAATATGAGAGAATTGAAAGGGAGATCGCCCGTGCTGACACATATCTTACCACAGATGCCCGCCTCGTGGTAGTCGCGTATGGAACGGCGGCGAGAATCGCCAAAGGAGCTATCAAAAGGGCAAGGGAATTAGGGCTAAAGGTCGGCCTTCTCAGGCCCATTACGCTCTGGCCCTTTCCAAAACGCGCTCTGGTGGAAATGAGCAGGCAGGTAAAAGACTTCCTTGTTTTTGAGATGAGCACCGGACAGATGCTTGAAGATGTTAAGCTGTCTTTAGAAGGCAGGAGTCAAGTCCATTTTTACGGCCGTCCGGGAGGCATCATCTCAACACCTGATGAAATAGCCAAGGTGATCAACACTATTTATCATCGCCAGCATCTTAATGAGGACTGAGAAATGGTCAAAAAGGTTTTTCAAAGACCAAAATATCTCAAGAAAGCGGTTTTTCACTACTGCCCTGGTTGTGGACACAGCATTATTCACCGATTGATTGCTGAAGTAATCGAAGAACTGGATATTGGTGAAAAGGTTATAGGTGTCCCACCTGCCGGTTGCGCAGTTTTAGCCTATGATTATTTTGATGTTGATATGGGAGAGTCTCCCCATGGTAGGGGCGCGGCTGTGGCTACAGGCATTAAGCGAATTCTCCCGGACAGGATTGTTTTTAGCTATCAGGGTGACGGCGATATTGCAGCCATCGGTACGGCAGAGACCATCCACGCCGCCAACAGGGGTGAAA
>CAZUHR010000410.1:0-3130 GCA_964620335.1 uncultured Desulfobacteraceae bacterium | reverse complement strand
TGACGGAGCGGCTGAAAAGGGAGGCGCTCTCCGATGCGGCCCTTCTGGTCGAAGAACTGGCTACCGGCAAGGGTTTCAAGGTCTCAGGGAGGGGAGAACTGCACATTTCGATCCTCATCGAGAAAATGCGGCGTGAGGGATATGAATTCCAGGTTACCAGGCCCCAGGTCATTGTCAAAGAAGAGAACGGCAGACGACTTGAACCCTTTGAAGAACTGACGATCGACGTTGACAAACAGTACATGGGCACAGTCATTGAAAAACTGGGAGAGCTTAAGGGCCAGTTGCTTGAGATGAACCAGGACAATGGGATGGCCCGTCTGATCTACAAAATTCCTACACGCGGCCTTCTCGGGTTCCGGTCGCAGTTTTTAACGGACACAAAAGGCATGGGGATTATGAATTATGTCTTTTTGGAATACGGGCCTTTTGCAGGTGAAATTCGAAACCGTAATAAAGGCGTCCTGGTGGCCAAGGAATCCTGCACAACAGTGGCCTATGCCCTGTTTAACCTTCAGGATCGGGGAAAGCTTTTCTATGGGCCTGGAACCAGGGTTTATGGCGGTCAGATAATCGGTGAACATTGCAGGACACAGGACTTGGTGGTTAACCCTGCAAAAGGCAAAAAATTGACGAATGTGCGTGCCTCAGGGTCGGATGAAAACGTGATTCTCACACCTTTCACAAAGATGAGCCTTGAAGAATGTATTTCATATATCAATGAGGACGAACTGGTCGAGGTTACGCCTGAGGCAATCCGCCTGCGCAAGGGATAGTGAATGGAAAGGTATAACAGAAAAGAAATTGATAAGCGGCGTACTTTCGGGATTATCAGTCACCCTGATGCGGGAAAAACCACGCTGACCGAAAAACTCCTCCTTTTCGGAGGTGCGATCCAGCAGGCCGGGGCTGTAAAGGCTCGTAAGGCAGCCAAGCATGCCGTGAGCGACTGGATGGAAATTGAAAAGGAACGCGGGATATCAATAACAACATCTGTAATGAAGTTCAGATACAACGGGTTTGAAATCAACCTGCTGGATACCCCGGGGCACCAGGATTTTTCAGAGGATACCTACAGGGTCCTTACTGCCGTTGACAGCGCATTAATGGTCATTGACAGTGCAAAAGGGGTCGAGCCCCAGACTGAGAAATTGATGGAAGTCTGCAGGATGAGGAATACCCCTATAATAACATTTATTAACAAGCTCGACCGCGAAGGCATAGGACCGCTTGATATTCTGGGTGATATCGAAGAAAAGCTTCAGATTGAATGCGCGCCCCTTTCCTGGCCCATAGGTATGGGCAAGAGGTTCAAAGGGGTCTACAACCTGCACGATCATGAGCTTCACCTGTTTACTCCCGGGCAGAACACGGCAAAAAGGAACGGAATCGTTATAAAAGACCTGTCTGATTCCAGGCTGGATGAATACCTTGACAGCCAGGCCCAGGAACTTCGCGATGACATAGAGTTAATTGAGGGGGCCGCCAACCCGTTTGAGCTTGCACATTACCTTAAGGGAAATCAGACACCGGTCTTCTTCGGAAGCGCCATCAATAATTTTGGTGTGAAAGAGATGTTCGACGCTTTTGTGAAGATGGCTCCGTCCCCGGATGTCAGGGCTGCTGTCTCACGTAATGTTTCGCCTTATGAAAAATCATTTTCAGGCTTTGCCTTTAAAATTCAGGCAAACATGAATCCTGCTCACAGGGACAGGATTGCATTTATCAGGATCTGTTCCGGGAAATTTACCCGAGGGATGAAAGTGATGCATCACAGGGTCGACAAGGAAATCTCTCTTGCAAATGCCACGATCTTTATGGCAAGGGAGAGGGAGAACGTTGAAGAAGCCTTTCCCGGCGATATTATCGGAATCCATAACCACGGCACAATCAAGATCGGTGATGCCTTTTCGGAAAAAGAACCGCTGAAATTCACGGGTATCCCGAATTTTGCGCCCGACCATTTCCGCAGGGTCATACTGAAAAACCCGTTAAAGACAAAGCAACTTCAAAAAGGACTTATACAGCTTGGGGAAGAAGGGGCTGTCCAGGTTTTCCGTCCGCTCAAGAGCAACGATTACTTGTTAGGTGTAGTCGGTCTTCTGCAGTTTGATATTACAATGGCCAGGCTCAAGTCCGAATACGGAGTCGATGCTGCTTATGAACCGGTTGATTATAAAGTCGCCAGATGGTTTGATTGCGGCGATCCCAAAAAAATGACCGAGTTTGAAAAGAAAAACAGCGCCCGTATGGCCAGGGATTCTGAAGGCAAACTGGCATTCCTTACGACCAGTGAATGGGAGCTCGGTTTCTACATGGAGAAGTGGCCAGATATCAGCTTTTACAAAACCCGTGAGATTGCTTGATTTTTCGGTATCCGTTCAACAGGTTAAGGGTAGAACAAGCAACCATTGAACTGTTGAACCGTGAACCAGGGATTTTAAACCCGTATTATCTTAATTCCGATCGATTGACAGTTGGGACCTAAACTTCAAGTTTGGAATATCAAAAGGAGGAATGCAAATGAGTGAGAAACAGTGGGATAAGCCACCGGCAATGCAAATTGATCCGAAGAAGACCTACAGGATAACGATTGAAACCAACAGGGGCGACATGGAGTTGGAACTCTATCCGGAATATGCGCCAAAAACGGTCAACAACTTTATTTTTCTGGCCCAAGAGGCTTTCTATGACGGAGTAGTTTTCCACCGGGTGATAAGCGACTTTATGGTCCAGGGGGGTGACCCTACTGGTACAGGGAGAGGGGGACCTGGCTATAAATTTGAGGATGAAGTTGCGGAGAATCCGCTGAAGCACGAGACAGGAGTTATCTCCATGGCGAACGCAGGGCCCAACACGAACGGGAGCCAATTTTTCATCACGCATTCACCGCAGCCGCATCTGGATGGTATGCACACGGTGTTCGGCAAGATTATCGAAGGGCAACAGGTTGTGAACGCCATTCAGCAGGGGGATAGGATGGTGAAGGTAACGGTGAGTGACGATTAAAGGCGCAAAAGAGAGTTGTTTATGAGAATAGGATTGATTGGTTTGCCCAACTCGGGAAAAACCACAATATTTAATGCCTTGACCAAACAGGAGGCCCCGGTTACTGCTTACGCAAACGCCA
>CAZUHR010000409.1:0-3134 GCA_964620335.1 uncultured Desulfobacteraceae bacterium | reverse complement strand
ATAAACCGTAAGCGGCAAACGCCCCTAACACCGAAGCGGTGAAATAGATCAATATTCAGACGTTTCCAGGCTGATATCAGGCCCATATATTTTGCAGATCCGATCCCATTCTCTTGTCAACAAACTGAATTCTCAGTGCATTCAAGGCATGTCAACTATCAGAAATCTCAAAGTTAGTCAGGGTTATGGCAGTGATTTGGCGAGAAGATATCTGTACATAGGGTTGACGCCAATGCTTACATATCAGTACACAGATTAAGTGCCCGGGCTCTCCTTACCGATGCACCATGTCAACTTTTTGAATTTACATCACTTACCTGTCATTTCTATCGTTCTGTATACAAGAAAGTGGGGACTATTGCAAGAAAATGCTTGACACATGCTTCAAAATAGGATATTTTATATATGTACTTATAGATAGTTTGAGCTGGAATATTAGCTACTTTTATCATGTACGGATAAAATGGTCTTTACGGATTTCACCTGGAAATATTTTTCACTCATTCCGTTTAAGATACGGGCCGCTATGGCCGAGTCCAAATCTTTCGTTCCGTTTACCTATCAAGATGAGCCTTTTTTTGGATGCTACGATGCTATTTACCAGGTGTGGGCGAAAAGGAAACCTCAAAAGACTGTCGCCCAGTCTTTGGGCATCAGCAAAACTACACTGAAAGGATGGCAGGACTCCTTTCTATGCTATGGAACGATAGGACTTTTGCGCAGGTTATCTTATGTACCCGTAGATGCTCAGTTGGAGAAGCTTGTCATACTGATCAAGTCCTGTCGTCCACATGAATCTGCAAGCTTGGCATTGCGACTTGCTGAAGCTCTTGAAATCCCTGGTGCTTCCTTGGAGCTTATTCGTAAAATTCAGCGATGTTATGGCTATGGGCAGCGTTTGGATCAAAAAGACGTTGAATACTACCATGGCCTTCAACATGCGCTCAGTTCTGTTGCACTTCACATGAACAAATATGCTTCCTGCAATAAAAGGGACAGAAGACCAACTTTCTTTGATTTTAGTCACGACCCTTTTCAGCAGAGAGTTGAACTGTTCCGAACCCTTTCGCAATGCCAGAAGAACCGCCAGGTTCGTCCTATCCTGAAAAGGTTCGGGATTCACCCAAACCGATATTATGATCTTAAGGATCGCTATATGATGTATGGGGTTTGGGGATTGGTTGATCTTGTTCAAACGACTAAAACGGGTGAAAAAATCTCCCCGGAACTTGAGCTTCAGATTATTGAAGAAAGACTGATGGACCCTTCGCTTTCAGCAAACAAGATGATAAAGAAACTGGATCTAAAGTGCTCAAAGCCCAACGTTCAAAAGATTTATACGAAGTGGAAATTGTCGAGATTCAAGAAGTCCATTGCTATTCGCGGGGTGGTGTCTCAGCCCATTGTAAAGGACGTGCCAAAGAAAGCGTCTTACGTCGAACATTCTGCCAAAGCCCGTTTTCCTGATCTAATCAAGACCGCTCGATTGAAGGTGAATCGGTCTTTTGATCGTTTGATACCATGTCTGTCTCACCGCAAGGTTGCGATTAGTAATCCGGGTGCAATCATAGCTGCTCCCTTCTTAGATCAGTTAGGTGTGGTTGAGGCCCTCCATACCTACGGTCCGGAAGCCTTTCGTTCCTCTGAAATTACCAATAACATTATTGTGAATGTAATGCGGATTATTGCAGGGTTCCCCAGCATCCATGATTATACCATGAACTCTGATCGATCCGTAGCCGTTGGGGCAGGTTTGTCGTTGAATCCCGGAAAAAGTCGATTCTATGATTCTTTTGATGAACTTCGTTTCGAACATTTGCAAAGGCTTCGAAATGATGCCTCCTGCCGAGCCAGAGAGTTGAATATTATTGAAGGTAAGGAGATCGCGGTGGATTATCACTGTGATCCGTCGGACAGTCGGTTCCCAGGAGATAAATCGATTTCAAAGTCCCCGGATAAGAAGGGGGACATGGTCTATGCTCATCGGCCCCAGATTCTTTGGGACAGCATAACAAACACCATCATTAATATTGCATATTGTGAAGGCCGCTCCCGGGCCCCGTCAGCCCTTTTTAAATTCTGTGAAGAAAATCTTTTCAAAATTATTGACCATGATGTCATTACCGAGATCTATGCAGATTCTGAATACACAGGCGAAAGGCAATTGATCTATCTCATGATTCGCTCAGAAGCGGACATTACGATGTGTCTCAAGCAGAACCCTAAAATCAAGAAATGGAAAACAGAGACCATAAGGAAAGGTCAATGGGAAGATTACGGACAGGACTATCGGATCGCCAGTCGCGATTTCATCTTGGCAGAGACCGGAAAACCGTTTCGTTTTATAGTCAAACAGAACAAGGAAACAGATGAGACACGATGCTTTGGCAGTACGCACACAGACTACAGCCCTATTAAGATTCTGGACTCCTACCATATCCGTTGGCCGGTTGAGACGGGTATTAAGGATTTGATCGAGAACTATTTCCTGAATAAACCCACGGGGACTTCTCCGGAAAAGGTGGAAACACATTACTATTGTGTGATGCTGGCTCGTCTAACCGTTGACTACTTTAGGTCAGTACTCTGTGTGCCCAAGTGGCGCAGCCCCGAAGATTGGGAATGTGTATTGTCAACGATCCGAACAAGTATTTTCTCCAATCAGAATTGCGAATTGAGCCTTGATGATTCCGGAGATCTTTTGTTAACATATTTAGATGGGGATCGGTATGGTATTAAAAGCAAACTTGCCGACCTGTTCAAAAAACGCAAACATGCAGGTCTCAATCAAGTTTCCTGGTGGGGAAATCGTGGCGTCCAAATACAGGTCAAAGATCAGTTCGATTTCTGACTTCTGTCCTCAAATCGCCCCGACACCCTGGGCCTCGAAAAGACCTGGAAAAGTCTGATTTTATGTTTGATTTCATATTGCGTGCTCATAATCAGGCTCTCTTTGAACGACATATGATAGACATATTTGGTGAAATCCCGGACACATCCGGGTTGTCTCCCAAAGAGCGAGAAACCTATCTGATCGAGCTTTATCGTAGCCAGCTGATAAAAGCGCAGGGATATAGTAGTCAAACCAAGCCACGCTCTGCGTTTGTAAGAATCCTTGACCCTTACAAAGACCG
>CAZUHR010000408.1:0-3179 GCA_964620335.1 uncultured Desulfobacteraceae bacterium | reverse complement strand
CGGGAAGCTGTTCTCCCTCTTTCCGGATGAATATCTTGCCCCATTCAAACAGCTTCAGCTCCTTTTCCTGATTCAGGATATTATTTTTAACGGTCGATAAAAGCCCTGGAACCAATGATGTCCGCATGACAGACTGATCAACGGTTAGAGGATTCATAAGGCGGACAAAGGACCTTAGCGGGCTCTCCTCCTTTGCGCCTAATATATCCGCAGAATTTGGGGAAATGAAACTATAAGTTATTATTTCTGTAAATCCAAGACCGGTCATGATTGACCTTGCCTCGTCACGGATAAAAAGCTCGGGTGCCTCCCTTTCTTCCGAAGGCCTGATGCTTGGAATAGTCACCGGGATATTTTCATATCCACTAAGCCTCGCCACTTCCTCTATAATGTCCGCCTCCCGGGTAATATCCACACGAAAGGAAGGTGGTTTTATATTCAGCTTATCCCCGTTTATATTAAGGACTTCCATGCCCAGCGCCTTTAGGTATCCGGTCATTTCATCCAATGGAATTGTGGTCCCTAATATTCGGTTCGCCCTATCCACTCTAAGGCTAATATCAGGAGAGGAGTAAGGCTTCGGGTAGTTGTCGATAAAGCCTTTTGCGATTTTTCCCCCAGCAAGGTCTGAAATAAGTGAAACAGCCCTTTTCAGTGCGTTTGTAACTCCCTCTATATCCGCACCTCTTTCAAAGCGATAAGAAGCCTCAGTTGACATTCCGAGAAGTTTTGAGCCCCTTCTTATTGTCACTGGATCAAAAAAAGCACTCTCTAAAAGCACATGCCGGGTCCCGGCAAAAATCTCAGAGTTAAGCCCACCCATAATACCTGCAACAGCCACTGCCCGTTTACCGTCGCAAATCATAAGAATTTCGCTGTTCAATGTGTGGGTTCCGCCATCAAGTGTACTGAAAATCTCCCCTTCCTGTGCACGCCTTACTACGATCCTGTTCTCATTCAACCGATTGTAATCAAAGGCGTGTAGCGGCTGACCCAAATCCAGCATCACATAGTTGGTTACATCCACCACGTTATTTATACTTCGTATTCCAGAGAGATGAAGTCGGTACCTCATCCAGAACGGAGAAGGATGCAGCATAATGTTTTGAATTATACCTGCGGCGTAACGCGGACAACCCGCAGCATCTTCGATCGTAATACTTGTAAGATCCCAAATGTCGGGTCCTGTTTCTTCTATTTTTGACTCCGGCCGTCTTAATATGTTTCCCGTGACAGCCGAAATCTCCCTGGCAATACCTATGACAGAGGCACAATCAGGGCGATTTGGTGTTATGTCTATGTCAAATACCCAGTCTGAAACCTCTATAACAGAAGGCAACGGCATCCCGGAAGAACAGTCTGGTGAAAGAATCATGATGCCGCTGTGGTCATCGGTCAAGCCCATTTCATCTTCCGCGAGGAGCATGCCCGTTGAAACTTCCCCCCTGATCCGGCTTTGCCTCACAATAGTACCGTCAGGAAGTTTTACACCGGGTAAGGCAAGTGGAACCATAGCCCCTTTCTCCAGGTTGGACGCACCGCATACCACCTGCACACTTTCACGGCCAGTATCCACCTGACACAGGGATAGCCGGTCGGCCTTATAATGAGGTTTCACGGCCAATATTTTTGCTGTCACGATTTCATCAAGGCCACTCCCCACAGGCTCAATGCCTTCAACCTCCAGACCTGTCATAGTCAGGAGCTGGCCTAACTCATCTGGTGACATTTCAATATCAACGTAGTCTTTTAACCAGTTCAGGCTCAGTTTCATGGATAATACTCAATAGAAGGGATAAAAAAAGCGCTTACTTTCAAAACTGTCTTAAGAATCGCATATCATTTCTGAAGAATAGTTGGATATCATCTATACCATACTTGAGCATTGCGATCCTCTCAATGCCCATTCCAAAGGCAAAACCTGAGTATACCTCAGGATCATAATCCACAAACCCGTATACCTCCGGATCCACCATTCCTGATCCCAATATCTCCAACCAGCCGGTATGAGAGCATGTTCGGCAACCTTCCCCTCCACAGATTACACACTGGATATCCACCTCTGCGCTGGGTTCGGTAAAAGGGAAAAAGCTGGGTCTGAATCTCAATGCTGTGTCATGACTAAACATCTGGTGAACAAAGCTTGTCAACGTCCCCTTCAAATCCCCAAAACTCACGCCCTTATCCACCAATAGGCCTTCTACCTGATGGAACATGGGGGTATGAGAAACATCAGAGTCCCTCCTGTAGACTTTTCCTGGAGCAATCACGCTGACAGGGGGCTTTTGTCTTTCCATAACTCGAACCTGCATTGGAGATGTATGAGTCCTAAGAACAACGTTCTCCGAGACGTAAAGGGTATCTTGCATATCCCTGGCAGGATGATCTTTAGGGAAATTAAGGGCCTCAAAATTATAATAGTCCAGCTCCACATTTGGACCCTTTACTACCCTGAATCCCATTCCATAAAAAATCTGGCATACTTCTTTGATAACAAGGGTGATAGGGTGGAGGTGCCCTCGATGCGGTTCCCTACCCGGCAGAGTTACATCTACAGGGCCAGTAATTGATTTTGGAAGATTAAAATCACTTTGTTCCTTGATAAGTTTGGATATGCCGGCCTTTATACGATTGGCCAGTTTGCCTACCTCCGGCCTTTCAAGTGCCGGCAGCTCGCCCAGCGTTTTCAGTAAAGAGGTGAGCAGGCCCTTCTTGCCGAGGTATGTGATCCTGAATTTTTCCAGATCATCAGGGCCCTTGAGTCCTGCAAGCTCCTCAAGTGCCCTTCTCTCGAGTTCAAGCAGTTGCTCTTTCATTTCCATACTCGGTATCTGCTAGTAAAGGATTCTATCATTTACTCATACTTACGGGTATTTTCGGATCAGAAACACTGAGGATAACTGATTAAGAAAACGTTTGCCTTGGATAGTACCTTAAAAAAACCTACGACTGTACGATGCTTGTCAGCTGAGAAAAGGCCGAAGGATCGCGTACCGCCATATCAGCGAGTATCTTTCTGTCCAGGTCAATTCCTGCTTTTTTAAGACCTCCCATCAGCTTGCTGTAGGAAAGTCCGTTTTCCCTGGCCGCAGCGCCGATTCGTACAATCCAGAGCCTTCGGAACTCTCTTTTTCTGTTCCTTCGATCACGGTAAGCATACATTCCGGCCCTGTCCACAG
>CAZUHR010000407.1:0-3181 GCA_964620335.1 uncultured Desulfobacteraceae bacterium | reverse complement strand
GCAGGGGAAGCCGGGGTCTCCGTGGGCACCTTCTATTCCTATTTCAAGGACAAGCAGGACGTGTTCCTCGAGGTGATCAGGCAATATTCAGAGGACGTCTTCGGCGAGCTGACTGCCAACATTCAGGAGATGAAACAGGGCCCCGCAAAACTGGAGGAGGTAGTGCGCCGCCTGATCCTGGTGGCCAAGAAAAGACACGATCATGAAAAGGGCCTCCACAAACAGATGCTGGTCCAGTCCATCCGGGACCCGGAGATCCGGGAACTCGCACTCAAGGAGGAGGGCCGGGCAGATTCCCTGATAAGAGCCATCTTTGACCAATACACGGATCAGATCGATGTCAAAGACGTGGAAGCGGCCATCTTCCTTGTGACGAACTGCGTGGAAGAGATGATCCACCACCTAATTCTTCATGGAAGCGAGATCCCCGAGGAGAGGCTGTTCCATGAGCTGGCCCGCATGGTGTACAGGTATCTGGCAAGGCCTTGAAGCTCAAAAAACATGGTTTGTGCTCATAACAAGCACTTATGACCTATCTTTTCATTTACTCTTCTGATAAACTTTGTATTGTGCAACAACTACCTACAAGGAAAAAGGAGGGTTGGATATGCCTATATTCATGATGTTTGGAAAATATTCCTCAGAGGCATTAAAGGGAATCAGTTCCGATAGAACGGATAAAGCCGTTGAATTAGTAAAAAACAATGGTGGAAAGGTCATATCGATGTACGCTGTGATGGGAGAACACGACCTTGTATTTACCTTGGATTTCCCTGATGCTGAAAAGGCCTTCGCCACATCTGTTGCCTTAAACAAATTGACAGGAATCTCCTTTACAACATCACCTGTGGTGGAAGTCGAAAAATTTGATAAGTTAGTGGGCGAGGCAAAAGATATTTAATCCATGACTCGCCCAAAAATCCATTTAGGATTATCCTCTCTTACGATTTCTTTTTGTGGCAACCACTGCACTTTCTGAAGGGTGCGTCATCGGATATACCCTCTTTTTTCAATTCCCTGTGACAGCCTTTGCAGTTTTTGTGAAAGGCAAGCCTGAGATTTTTGACATTTCCTTCACTTTTTGACGGATCATGGCATGACGCGCATTTCTGAACCGGATCACCTTCTTCCCATACGTTTTTGCCGTCTTTGTAGACATGGTGACATTTATTGCAGGCTATTTCATAATCTGCCATATGCATTTCATGTTCAAAAGGGACCGGTCCTTTCCGATTGGATTTATACACATCCTGATCAATTTCTATGAACACCGGCATTTCATCGGCAACGAGAACGCCAAATGTAAAGGAAAAAAAGAAACAGGCCAAAAGAACCGCAATGGCTATTACTGGCTTTTTTGTTTTCATGTTATACCCCGTAACATTTATGTCACATTCTACCTCTGCCGTCCGTCATCCCCTCTCCGTTGCCCGTTATTAGACTTTTGCATGCGGTCCTCAGACAGTCCTCCTCTGTTCCCTGATTTCTGGACATTGTCCATTGAACGCTGTCCCCTGACCTCTGACTTCTGCCCTCTATCTTCCGACTTCTGAGACTTGTCCCGTGAGCGCGACAAATCATATTCTCTCTGCAGGGGCTCAACATTGGGGTTTGGTTTCGGCGCCTTGTACCGAGCGGGCGGGGCTTTTTTTAGACCGGCTTTTTCGTTTGACCTGTCCATAATCGGGGATCTGGAGAATTTATCCTTGTTCGGCTCTGGTTTTTTTGGAGCCTTTTCCTCCAGCATATTCTGCCGTTGGGTCTCTCGACTCTGACGTTCCTTTTGATATGTGCGAACCTCTTTCTCCCGTTGCGAGAATTCTCTTCTCTCTTTTTCGCTCAGGGGTTTGAAGCGGTAGACACCGGCCTTGGTTTTCCCGGCACGGTCGAGCGGCGTGACAAAGTTGATCCGTTTGGGTCCTGACGCTCTGACCTTCTTGTCTTGCACTGTTCGAGGATCAAAGCTCCGGAGCGGTCGTAACTCTTCGTGTTCTCGACGCTCACGAAACTTTGTCTGCAAACGGTTCTCCCACTTGTGATCGTTCCGATGTTTCCAGCGTTGATGGGCATAGATGGGATCATAAACAACCCTTCTCGCATGCAGCGAAAACCATGGGTAGATCCCCCTTCTGTAATACCTGGGTGCGTAATAGTCCCCATAATAATAATGGCAATACCGGGTTCCCATAAACAGGGCGTCATCAAAGACGTTCAGATCGATCACAAAGCCGGGGGAGAACGAAAAGGTCAACCCAAGGTGCACCCGCGGCGGGAAAAAAACCGGCGCGAACAGAACTCCCCGATGGATGACGGTATAGTCCCAGTACCCACTCACAAAGATATAGCCTCGAGGGGTCCAGATATAGTGGTCAGGCACCCAGATCCAGTCCGGGTTCACGGCTGCCCAATAGCCGGGGCGCCAGGCATAGCGTCCAGAATGCCTTACCCAGCAACCAGGCATCCAGGTGTAATCCGGCGAAGGTGCATTACTGCTGGGTCCGACTTCTACCGATTTAGGCGGCTCGGACAGATATTCCGTCTCTTTCGCCTTTACACTGGCCCAGTAGCCGGAAATCCACTGATTCCCCTGTCTAACGGGGTTCCAATAACCGGGGACCCACTGCCGGTCCGACGGCGGTACTCTCCATATCCCACTCACCCAGATATATTCGTTCCTTTCATCATCCCAGGCCCAGTAACCTGGAATCCACTGAACATTCCCTTCAGGTTTCTGCTCGGGTGGAATCTCCTCAATGAGGGGCGGCGGTGCCTTGGGCGCCACGATTCCCGGCTCAGGATCCAATGCTGCTGCTTCCGCAAATGCCTCATGTATGGGACCCGAGGCAAGCACTTCAACATCTTCCTTCGGCATCGGGGCTGTTTCCTCAGCAGCCATAATTGTTCGTGGGCCGAATCCCGGTCCAAATGCTGTCAATGCCGCAACCATACAAAAATATTGGATAAATCGCAGTTTCGCCATATATCCCTCCTTTATAATTTTGAAATTATCAACCCAATCACCTAGGTCTAACTTCTGGCAGTGATGGTCTCTAACCGACTATTTACGTTTAATGGCTTACTTGACCTGCCACTATATGGACGCACCACGAGCGTTCTTTGTTTGCATTACAGGTCCAGAGCTTGGCCGCGGCCGAATCAACTCCGCCGAAGTAGGGCAGGG
>CAZUHR010000406.1:0-3184 GCA_964620335.1 uncultured Desulfobacteraceae bacterium | reverse complement strand
CTTTGTGAGGGGCAAAGAAGATTTGTCTGCTGTCATTATGAAAAGCCGAATTCCTGGCCTGTCATTGCGAGGAGGCCGAAGACCGACGAAGCAATCTCACAGTCTTATGGATTCCGTCCCTGTTGAGAATAGATGGCTCGGACCAGGCGCAGCAATCTCGTAAAATGAATGGGCAATACTATGTCTACTTAATGACTAACAAAAATAATACCGTCATTTACACGGGCGTAACTAATAACCTAAAAAGAAGGATCTATGAACACAGAGAAAAACTGGTTGATGGATTCACTAAGAAATACAACATTACAAAGCTTGTCTATTATGAGATTTTCGATGACCCTGAAAACGCCATATTGAGAGAAAAACAGATAAAGGGTGGACCAAGGCAAAAGAAGATTGACCTTATTGATAGCGTAAATAAAGAATGGCGGGATTTGTATGATGAAATATGAGATTGCTTCGCTTCCACCCTCCGTAGCAAAGCTACTGCGGAGGACGGGTCGCTCGCAATGACACTGAAAGGTTTTTGCGAAGAGTGAAAAGCGTTACTTGCCGTTATGAAAAGCCGCATTTCTGGCCTGTCATTTCGAGCAGTAAGGTTTCTCTCCCGTCGTTGCGAGGAGCAAAGTTTCTCCCCCGTCATTGCGAGGAGGCCGGAGGCCGACGAAGCAATCTTGTAGGGTTTTCACTGATAATTGATAAGCATGCAACAATTTGGTTATCGGCAAAACGAGATAGTATTAGCGGGTCTTGGAAATGACAACAGGTCAATTCAACCATTAACCATCAAACTTTAACAAGAATGAAAGGAGGAAAATAGTATGGGACGCAAAGTAATTTTCGCCATTTTTGCCCTGGTTTTGGCGGTAAGTTTTGTCATGATGTCCGGGCCGACAATGGCCGCCGAAGAAAAGAAAGAACCCCTCAAACAGTACATTCCCGTTATTTCATATTGGACCGGCCCCTTTGCAGCCGGCGGTAGCGGGATCGGCGGTGGCTGGGAAGACTTCATGGAGTTAATGAACCTTGAAGGCGGTATCAACGGTATCATGTATGAATGGGAAGAATGTGAATCAGCGTACAATGTGGCCCGGGGTATTGAATGTTACGAGCGTGTCAAGACGCATGATCCCAAACCGGTTGTCGTACATCCCATCAGCACGGGGATCACTTATGCCTTAATCCCCAAAGGAATAGAGGATAAAATCCCTATCGTATTTGAAGGCTACGGCCGGGCCGATGCAGCCGATGGCCGGGTTTTCGAATGGGCATTCAATTTTCCCACACACTACTGGTCTCAGAACACTGCAAAGATCAAGTGGATCGCCATGAAGCAGGGTTGGGACGGCAAAGACATGAGTAAAATCGGCGAATACCTTAAAGGCCTGAAGATCGCCAACCTGCATATTGATGTGGCCTACGGCCAGGAGACCAAGCCCATCCTGGATTCATTGGCCGCGAAGTACGGCTTCACGGTCAGGCATTTCCCCGTCCCTTGGCCCGGCATCGACCAGAAGGCACAGTGGATGGACATCGCCCGTCGCTATAAAGCGGACTGGGTCATCAACCGGAACTGGGGTGTTTCCTGCACCGTACCGCTTAAAGAGGCGGCCAGGCTGGGTTTCCCCAGCGATCATATCCTGGGTGTCTGGTGGTGCGGTTCTGAAGAAGATGTTCTGCCTGCCGGTCCGGCTGCTAAAGGCTATTATGCGACCAATTTCCACGGTGTCGGGAGGGATTTTCCTCTCATCAAGCGGATTGTGGATAAGGTCTATGGCGCCATGAAAGGACATATCTCCTTTACCCGCGTGGGATCTGTCTATTATAACCGTGGTGTGGTCACGGGGATCACCATGCACGAAGCCCTTCTCACGGCCCAGAAAAAATTTGGTGTTAAAGTGATTACCCCTGAAGAAATGCGATGGGCACTGGAGAATATGAACATCACAAAGGAGCGGATCAAAGAAATGGGCGCCGAAGGTCTGATGCAGCCCATCAAAACCTCCTGCGAGGATCACGAGGGAGGAGGAATGATCTTTATCCAGCAATGGGACGGCAGCAAGTGGGTCAATACCGGAGATGTCATAGAGCCTATGAAGGACTATGTGAGAAAAATGGTTGAAGAATCTGCGGCAAAATATGCCAAAGAGAAAGGTATTACCCCGAGAGATTGTTCAAAAGTGAAATAATCCCAGGAATTAATTCCCCCTTATTCCTCCTTTTTGTAAAGGGGGGAACAAGGGGGATTCCCCTGCAAATCCCTTTATTTTATGAAAGGTGACTTTCGCAGGGAGGAAAAACAAAGGTGTTTAAGACTATGGAAAAGGCTCCCTTACTGAAGGTCAACAACATCGAGGTCATCTACGAACATGTCATACTGGTACTGAAAGGGGTCTCCCTGGATGTGTATGAAGGGCAGATCGCATCTCTTTTGGGTGCGAATGGTGCCGGTAAGAGCACGACATTGAAGGCCATTTCCAACCTCGTAAAGGCCGAGCGGGGCGAGGTGACCAAAGGGACAGTGGAATTTGACGGAAAGCGTGTTGACAGGCTGTTTGCACCCGCACTTGTGAAAATGGGTGTTATCCAGATAATGGAAGGCAGGCACACCTTTGAGCATCTGACTGTTGAGGATGATCTCCTTACGGGCGCATATACAAGGGGTCGGGATAAAAAGGGGACCAAAGAGGCCCTGGAGAAGGTCTATAGCTATTTCCCTCGTCTCAAGGAACGCCGCAGTGCAAAGACCGGTTACATTTCCGGGGGAGAGATGCAGATGTGCGCCATTGGACGAGGCCTCATGGCAAAGCCCAGGATCATGCTCTTAGATGAGCCTTCAATGGGACTGGCGCCCTTGCTTGTAGAGGAGATCTTTAGCATTATCCGCCGACTCAATCAAGAGGAGCACGTGGGCATGCTCTTGGCCGAACAGAATGCAGCCATGGCCCTTGAGTATGCCGAGTACGGGTACGTGATGGAAAACGGACGGGTAGTCCTGGACGGGGATGCCGAGACACTTAAGGACAATGCGGATGTAAAGGAATTCTACCTGGGTTTGACTGAGATCGGAAAGAAGAGTTACCGGGACGTGAAGCATTATCACAGGAGGAAACGCTGGCTAGCATAAGTAATCGGCTTCCAGATAAAGATTTTGGACTGCGTTATCAGTCGGTTTTCTCGACGA
>CAZUHR010000405.1:0-3196 GCA_964620335.1 uncultured Desulfobacteraceae bacterium | reverse complement strand
CAGCAACATCGGTGAGGCAACAGTGGTTCGATTGGGATGATCACTAAAAATAAGCCATCTTGTTTTAGGACATGAAAGAGAAGTGCGCATGGCAGATCAACTTGATGCTCAGCATATTCAAACATTTACCTCCAGGCTACTGGGTGGTTCTTAGGGATTAGGGTCGGGCCGCGATAAGTATTGAAAACTATTAGATAAAAGTTGTAAAAACACCCTTGATCGGGCGCTATATCGATCTTTTTAGGGGCAAAAAGAGCCATATGCAAGGGGTACTCAGGTAAAAAACCAAGTTGTTTTGATAATAAAGGAAGATAATTAAGGGGAGGGGACATTGCCAGCGTCCCTTTTTCATATGATAAAGCCGATGCGTTGCGTATTACAAGAAAAGGGTGAGAAAATAATGCTTGACAAAAGTATCAATTGATACTATTTTGAAATGCAAAGACCATCGCATAAAGAGCTGTTTAAGAAGATCCGAGAGGCAAGAGAAGCGGTCGCCGAAAGACGAATTAGCATTCTAAACCAGGATGTTATTGCTTGTGACGCCCTGGAACTGGGCTATCTAATTGAAGAAGAATTGATCAGTGTGCTTTCGGGCCTTTTGGATGAAATTTCACCGGAAAATTATGCTGGGAAACGGCCTCCAGAGAGATCCTATGAAAAAGAGATTAAAGAATTGGATTTGTTTGCCTTCAAAGTTGAGAGCAGCCGGTTTAGGTGCAGAGTTTATCTGAAATTTGCTCTTACCGGCGGTGATGTTTGGCTCGTTTCTTTGCATCAGGATAGGGAGAGATAAGGAGAAATCATGGCAGCTAGAAAAATGATATGCCCTAGGGACCATGGCAAAATGGAGTTGAGAAAAATTAATAGGACCACGAACTTCCGTGGTGTTGATATCATCTATGAGGCGGATATCTATGTTTGTACCGAATGCGGCCTTGAAGCCGCTACTGTTGCCCAGGGCGGTAAGACACAGCGTGCCATATCGGACGCCTACCGGAAAAAGACGGATCTGCTTACTGGCGAGGAAATAAAGACTTTAAGAAAACAGCGAGGTTTGAACCAACAAGAGCTTGCTGATTTGTTAGATGTGGGTGTTGCCAGTATTAAGCGTTGGGAGACGGGGTTGATACAGAGTAAGTCAATGGACCACGCGTTGAGGGTTTATCTTCAAGGCTATGATTTCACAAACATTCACTCCGGCAACAGGGAATTATCGATTCCCCGGATAAAACTCGTGGTCAGAGAATTCGAGAAACGATTGGGCAGGAGGCTATTAAAGAAGACCGATAAGATGCTGTTTGCGGCAAAATACTTGTGGTATGCGGATATGCTGGCTTTTAGAGATTTGAAAAGAAGCATGACAGGCTCTGAATATGCCGCGCTGCCGTACGGACCTCAACTAAACAACTATAGGGACCTCATTGATGAAATTAAGAAGGCTGACGAGAGATCAGCTGAGCCGATCACAAGAGAGGAGATTGGAATTATCCAAAGAATCATCAAGGCGTTCCCGAGCGATCAGAATGTTTACGATGCAGCACACCGGGAATCCGTTTTAGAGAAAACTCCCGTTGGAGCAACCATACCTTATATGGCTGCATCTGAATTGACGGAGATTGAAGAGTAATAGAGGCCAGGTCGGACCGAGACAAGAATTTGAAATTACAGATTAATCGTCTGAAAATATGCCTGAAATAGGGCTTAGAAGGGCATTTTAAGATATTCGGGTGAATGAGGGATTGGCTTAGGGTACGAGGCGCAAAGCGAAAGGGCAATCAAACAAAATGAGGTCATGGTTCGGAGGCAAGTCGCTAGCCTAAAAACTGATTATAGAAAATTGATCGATTTAATGAAATTCGGACAGTCAATGATATTGGACAGATCCCTTGAGAAACAGCATTGGTAAAGGAAAATGGATTATGATATTGGGCGATAAAAGGGTAGGGCTGGGCAAGTCACTCAAGGGCAGATATTTCACCGACTTGGATAATAACGTCCATGAACCTATAAATTTCGATAAATCTTTCACAGCCGAAGAAACAGTGCTGACTAAATACGATAGCAGTGAAAGGTAAGAGCTAAAATTAATGGCCAGAAAAGATGAATCCGCGTTGAATTTACTCGTGAGATTGCCCTGGTGGGTAAGTGTAATATTGGCCGGCGTGGCCTATGTTTTACTGAAATACCTAATCCCTACCATTCCGTTTGAGAACATGGTATTCCAAGCCCTTTCACGCGCAGCACCTGTGGTTGCGCCTTGGGTTTCCCTTGTTCTTCTTATTCCCGCAATTATTTCAGCAATAAACTCTTTAAGAAGAAAGCGTTTGCTTGAGGACCAGAAGGACCTCGACAGTCTCAGGTCATTGAGTTGGAAAGAGTTTGAGGAGCTTGTAGGAGAAGCCTACAGAAGGCAAGGCTACTTTGTGCTGGAAAACCCAGGTGAAGGTGCCGACGGCGGCGTTGACCTCAGGCTTCGCAAGGACTGTAAAAAGGTTTATGTTCAGTGCAAACATTGGAGGCGGGATGTGGGCGTCAAAGTCGTCCGAGAACTTTACGGCGTTATCAAGGCACAGAATGCGGCCAAAGGAATCATTGTGACTTCCGGTTCTTTTTCGGCCGATGCCATGAGTTTTGCTAAAGGCAAGGAAATAGAACTGGTTGACGGTAAACAATTGCTTGCTTTAGTCGCAGGTGTTCAGAATCCGCCACGAGCCAACGACTCTCAAGCTTTGGCTAAGACATGCCCCCGTTGTGGAAAGGAAATGGTCTTGAGGACAGCTAGAAAAGGGAAACATGCGGGAGAGAATTTCTGGGGTTGTTCGGGGTTTCCCAATTGTCGAGCAACTTTGCCTTACAACAAGGAAAAAGGGAACGCCCTTTAGTTTTACAGTTTCCTGTTTATGTGAGCGGCATTTGATGAGTCTGTGATTGGAATCAATTAATTTATGATATTGGGCGGCAGAAGAGCAGGGCATGTCTCTAAGAGAACCGGTTATGCGGAAGGGAAAAAGCGGCGAGTCGGATTCCCAATGAAATAGAATCAATGCATGCTGAGATACCATGGAAAGATATGCGTGATATGAGAAATTTTGGTTTAAGGCAATCTTGTTCCGTTCTTACTCCCGGCCCATTCACAAAACATTTGTTTTACCCCGGAATACTTTAAAAGATTGTTTTCAAGCTGTTTAGTGTA
>CAZUHR010000404.1:0-3207 GCA_964620335.1 uncultured Desulfobacteraceae bacterium | reverse complement strand
GACAAAGTCTTTTGGGCTGCGCGAGGGCTTTTCCTTTTATGTATGGACATCTCAACCGGATATATTGCTTTCGCGTGATTACTTAAATCAGTATTATCGAAGGAAAAAATAATATGACGAGAAGAATGTTAATCATTGACGATGAAACATTAGTGCTGGAGTCGTGTCGCAAGGTGTTTGAGGCTGAAGCCTATGACGTGGTCTGCACCACCAGCCCTAAAGAAGGACTGAGGCTAGCATCGGACACTCAGTTCGACGTGATTCTCTGCGATTGGAAAATGCCGGGCTTTGATGGCATGGATGTCGTTGAAGAACTTGATCGGCGAACCCCGGAATCAGCCGTGGTAATGATCAGCGGCTACCCGGCGGTTGAAAGGGCTACCGAGGCCATGAAGCGGGGGGCCATGGATTATGTGTCCAAGCCTTTTAAACCGGAGGAGATTATTGACGTCGTCAACGGAGCTCAAAAAAGAAAGGTCTCTGAAGAGAAAAAGGCCATTGGAAGATTTGAGAGGATTATTAAGTCATGGCAGTTTCCCGTACCGACCATTGAAGACAAGGCGCCTAAGACGATTGCGGAGACCGTTGCATCGACGGTGGGTGTGGGCAAGGCCACTTCTCCATGGTTTACGGTTTTCGTGCTGGGTATCCTGGCGGGTTCCTATATCGGGTTCGGAGGCCTGCTTTCGACCACGGTTACTTTCGACCTTGCGGCAAAGGCCGGGATCGGCCTTACAAAATTTTTGGCGGGATCGGCCTTCAGCCTCGGCCTTATTCTCGTCGTAATTGCAGGTGCGGAGTTGTTTACCGGCAACAATCTTATGGTCTCAAGCGTGCTGTCAAAAGAGATCACTTTCAGCACTATGACAAAGCGGTGGGTCCTGGTGTATGCGGCAAACTTTATTGGATCGATCCTCTTAGCCTTGATTTTCTATTACTCAGGTCTTTGGAAAACCGGAAACAGCGCCTTGGGCGTTGCAGCCATAGGCATAGCCGCCAAAAAGGTGTCTCTGGACTTTAGCGAGGCCCTCGTTCGTGGTATCGGGTGTAACTGGCTGGTGTGTCTGGCCGTATGGATGGCACTTGCAGCCCGCCAGACCATCGGCAAGATATTTGCTATCTTCTTCCCGATCATGGGCTTTGTCGCAATCGGTTTTGAGCACTGCGTGGCCAATATGTACTTTATCCCCACCGGGATATTCCTGAAAAACTGGGCGGGAATCGGTCCCGCCTCGATGGCCGGCTTGGATGCCCTGACTTGGGCCAATTTTGTCTGGAAAAATCTCTTGCCCGTGACCATAGGTAATATCATCGGAGGTGCTGTGTTTGTCGGTATGAGTTACTGGGGTGCCTACCTTAGACCGTCTCCGGCTCAAAAAAGCAGGCCTTAATACCTGGATCTTGCAATTTGATCCCTCATAAGGATCTGTGGGCAAAAACAGAACACGAAAAAAAGAACCACAACATAAAACAGCCTTCAGCTTTCGGCAAAAAGAAAATTATTGCACAATTTTCTGTGCATTTGTGTGCCATTATGCACATTTTTTTGTGCATTAAATCAAAATTTGGTTAAATTACGTTAAAAACGCCTTTTTTTACGTGACATCCTGCCCTGCTCTCCTATCGTAAAAAAAATAGTTTTTTGCTGTAATCCCGTTAAAAACATGCAGCCGCATAATATTAATATCCGACGCAAAATGGACATATCACGGGAATCGATATTGATAATGCTAGTCATAAAATTGACCTCAATGAAATCATTCTGAATAAAGTTCCAGCACAACTACAGTCAATAACTGCTTAATCCAAAAAACGTCGAACATCGCAATGAACCAGACCAGCTACAGCCTGCGGCTTCCGCTGTCAGGTTATTGTGGGCGTTATCGTCCATAATTTTTAGCAAATTATTCCTTTATTGACATATCTTAACTAGCGATATATCGTATATACGTTATAGCAATATAAGAGGAGGTTTATGATGGCTACTCAAATGTTAGTGAGAATTGATCCTGATCTCAAAGCCAAAGTAAATAATTTTGCTAAAATAGAAGGAAAAAGTGTCAGCGAAGTCGTCAGGGAATTGCTTGAGGAATATGTCAAAAATCGGGATATAGATTCTTATATTGATAACCTCTGGGAGCGTATAGGAGGCAAACTCGCATCAAGTGGGGTTGGTCCAAAGGATGTTAAACGCGTTATTCGCGATGTGAGGACCAAACATTGATCAGGGTAGTGATCGACACAAATGTTTTCATATCTTCTTTTTTTGGTGGCAATCCTCGAAAAATCACTGATTTATGGAAATCCGGCCAAATCATATTATGCCTTTCGCGTCGCATAGTTAATGAATATATAGATGTCCTCAAACGTATGGGGCTGCAGAATGAGCGTGAGTTGGAAGAACTGTTGAGCCTTTTTGCGCATGGCTTTCATATTCTATTCACTTCAAAGACTCCAAATTTGAATATTGTTGAAAAAGACCCTGATGATGACAAATTCATTGAGTGTGCAGTGGCATTGAATTCAAAACATATTATTTCGGGGGACAAAGCTCTAACAGAAATAGAGAATTATATGGGCATTAAGATACAGAACCCAAAACAATTTCTTAATGAATACTCAGACCTGAATCGATAACCTGTCACTGAAATAGACGGGCTATTTAATCGGCGAATTATCTTTTTGAGTTTTGCGGCGGTTTATATATTAAAAAGTCAGATGGCAGTGTGCTCCGCCAGCTAAAGCCTACGCCTCAGTTGGTCAACGCGGCATTCGGTGAGGGAAATAATGGATCAGAAGATATACGAGGCGATACTCGACAGCATAGACAGCCCGATCGTATTTGTCGATAACAATCACATTATCAGGCATATGAACAAGGCTGCCAGAAGCTGGTATTACGATAAGCGGGGCTACTCAGACCTGATTGGCAAGTCGTTGTTCGATTGCCACAACCCGACATCACAAGAAGCGATTAAGTGTCTTCAAAAAAGACTCCTGGCCGGAGAAAACGAAATCATTCTTCAAGCAAATAAAAATCAGGAGAAGATCACGGTTGTCGGGGTGCGCGCTATAGATGGACAGTTGTTCGGTTACTACGAGCGTTTTGACAAAGGCACTGAACACTTATAAGGCCTTTTAAAGTCAAGGGGGAAACGAATATTGAAGGTAACGATTAGCGTTATGGGGTCGAGGGGAGATGTACAA
>CAZUHR010000403.1:0-3221 GCA_964620335.1 uncultured Desulfobacteraceae bacterium | reverse complement strand
TAAATTTTCTTCGCGTACATGAACGCAGCTCTCACTACTTGCCCAAAGCCTTCTTTGAACTTACCCCCATTTAGTGGACACACCGAAAAGCGTAATTTATAAACAGAAAAGGAGGTGTGTTCATGGGTAACCGATCAAACAGAAGAACCTACGACAAAGAGTTTAAGAAAGAGGCCGCTCGACTAGTCCTTGAAGAAGGATATAAAGCTGTGGAAGTCGAACGCAACCTCGGTATCGGGTCAAATATCGTCTCCCGTTGGGTCCGTGAGGCTAAAGAGGACCCAGAGTATGCATTCCCGGGTAAAGGCCGTCTCAAACTCCCTGATGAGGAACTCCGATCCCTCAAAAGGGAATTGGAGCGCGTCAAGCGGGAGCGTGATATTTTAAAAAAAGCGATGGCCATCTTCTCAACCGACCCCGATCGATATTCCGATTCGTAGGCGAGAACCGCACCCAATATGGAGTTGAGGAGATGTGCCGAATATTTAATGTATCCCATAGCGGTTTCTACACATGGCTGAAACGAGGCAGAAGTCCCAGGGAACAGGCCAATGAAGAATTACTAAAGCATATTAGTCGGATACATAAGGAGAGCGACCGGACTTACGGAAGCCCTCGGGTTACGTATGCCCTTCGTCAAAGTGGAATTCGGTGCAACCGTAAAAGGGTGGCTCGCCTGATGAGAATAAATGGCATTGTTCCCAAAACGAAGAAAAAATTTAAAATCACCACCCATTCGACCTACAAAAGGCCGGTGGCAGCCAATTTGATCAAACGCCAGTTCACCGCCCTTGCGCCTGATAAGGTCTGGACATCAGAAATAACCTACATTTGGACAAGACAAGGGTGGCTATACCTGTCTGTATTTTTTGATGTCTTTTCCCGGCGTATTGTGGGCTGGGCTATGAAAAACCGCATGACTGATCTGCTCGTAATTGATGCTTTCAAACAGGCATTGGTGCACCGGAAAGCATCCCCGGGGCTGATTGTCCACTCTGATCGGGGTAGCCAATACTGTAGCAGCTTTTTCAAAGAGCTATTGGATAAAGCCGGTTGCTATCAAACTATGAGTAGCACCGGAAACTGTTATGACAAAGCTATAACAGAGAGTTTCTTTGCCACATTAAAAAAAGAGCATGTGTTCCATGTGAGATTCGAAACACGTGACGAAGCTCGAACAAGTATTTTCAAATACATTGAAATGTTCTATAACCGGAAACGATTGCATTCATCATTGGGAGGTCTTTCCCCTCAACAATATGAGCAATCCCTAATTCAAGGTTAATTCACTGTCCACTTTTAGGGGGCAATACCAACACTAGCTGTCTGGGGAGCACGGTGGTGGATGTATAAGCTGCGATGGAAGGGAGCGCTTCCCCCTTCCACGCTTTTTAACATTTGCCCGATCTGTGGGCGCACTAATAATGCACGCCCACGTTATAATTTTCCGGCCATAAAACCGGGTCCACGTTGTTTGAAATTCAATGGACCCTTTTTATTACTTCTTTTTAACCTTTCTCATAACCGCAGCAAGGCCAATCAGACCGGAACCAAAAAGAACCAATGTGGCAGGTTCAGGGACCGACTGTAAGCTGCCATTGCTAACGCTATCCGCACCTGCCGTGCCAATTAAAGCTAATACCAATGCACACATGCCCAAAAACACCAACAACTTTTTCATTTCCTCACTCCTTCCTTAATACATAGACAAAAAGTTAGCTAGATAGATTGATTGCTTAACGAAATCCGGGAAAGAATAACGGTCGCCTATTTCACGATCAGATTATTCTTCACGGATCTGACCCCTTTAACGCTCGTTGCGATTTGACCCGCTTTATCGACGGCCTGTTGAGAATTAACGAAGCCGCTCAGTTGAACGCTGCCCTTGTAGGTCTCCACACTGATCCGGAATGACTTGAGAAAATCATCAGCTGCAAGCAGAGATTTGACCTTGGTCGTGATGACCGAATCGTCAATGTATTCACCTGTGCTTTCCTGTTTGGATGTCGATGCACAGGCCACAAAGCTGACGATCAGCATAAGAAGCAATAAACAGTAGATAACGATATTTCTCTTTTTCATAGCGGTTATTCCTTTCTGTAAACACCTCACCTTGTCGTGCAAGGGCCTAAATGGTTACACTCGTCTTCGTCCTTGAATAACTTGGATCAGCACCACGACGATGGCGATGACCAGCAGGGCATGAATGACTCCACCCATGGTGTAGCCAGTCATCAATCCCAGCCCCCACAGAATTAAGAGAATCACAAATACGGTCCAAAGCATGTTCGACTCCTTAATTTAACGCCGCCAAAATCCTTTTATGGTATTGCTATTTGATGCAACAGTGGCAAAGGGCTCAAAGGCGCGCCGGCGCATGATACACCGCTCTACTTCCCCACGACCTTCTTGACTTGGCCGATCTTTTCTTGAGCTTTTCCGGCAATATTTTCTTCTTTGCCTTCGGCTTCCAAGTCGGGATTCATGCCTACTTTTCCGGCGATCTCCTTGATCTTACCCTTCACTTGGTGCAACTTGCCTTCTGCCTCGTCCCTTGTGCTTGATTTCATGATATTTCTCCTGTTGGATTTCTGTTTGACTGGATGCCCTACCCGGAAGGGCCGCCCCAACCTGAAGGGAAGGGATGAATGGCTATGGACGTTTAGGAACGGATATGCTCCAAACGTAAATGGCTTCTTCATTTAAATTCGGACCAACCCGAGAATGCCGAATACAATGAGATAGATGGCAATGATGTAATTCAATAGTCTCGGGAAAAGGAGAATCAAGATTCCCGCGATTAGAGCAACCACCGGCTGTGGCGATATACCGAAATGCATGTCACATGGCCTCCTTTCTAGGCTCTACATGAGCCGATATTTCCCCAATTCAGGAGCTACGATTAGGGGTCTATGAGTCTTACCAAACCGTATTCATGTCCCTTTCAAGTGAATCAAGTCAGCTGGAAATCTCTGCATTTTTCTATATCGTTGGTGATGAGGAGTCATTCATGTGCCTCAAAGCGACATCAAATCCGCCCCAGCAGTAACAGGATGATAAAGATCAGGAGGATCAATCCGATTCCGCCACTGGGATAAGGTCCCCAAGACTTACTGTGGCGCTAAGTGGGCAGGACGCCGATGAGCAGGAGGACCAATATGATGATCAGGATGATTCCTATGCCATTCTTCTCCTTTCTTCTTTCCCATTTCAGCCCTTAT
>CAZUHR010000402.1:0-3227 GCA_964620335.1 uncultured Desulfobacteraceae bacterium | reverse complement strand
TTCAAGTTCTTTTGATACAGCCGCTTTTACCAGAAAAGAGATGCCGTCTCCACGGAGTACGAGCTGTTTTATAAAGTCCGTATTATTTGTTTCCATCAGGATGTTCGGAACAAGACCTTTTTGGGCAAAGGTCTCGGTTAAGCACTTCCTCGTCCCGGATCCTCTCTCCTTCATGATAATCGGCTCTTTAGCCAGTTCACTTAAAGTTACTGAATTTTTTTTAGCAATATCATGATCCGGAGGCAGCAGAACGACTATTTCCTCCTGGCAGAAGGGGACTAAACGGATTTGAGGATTTTCTTCAACTTTGGCGACGATGACCAGTTCGTTTGTAAAATCAAGGACACTGTTAGTCATTTCAAGAGAACTACCTTCATTCAGATAGATCCTAATATTTGGGTAAGATTGCCTATACTTTGATATAAAAAGAGGCATATAGGCCCTCGCGTAAGTTTTGGTTGTTCCCAACCTCAAAACACCCTTCTTTAATTCTCTAATGTCCTCTATGACATCCTCTATTTCTTTCTCATATTCAAAGACTTTCTTGGCATACTCAAAGAGGGTTTTACCCTCATCTGTCAGATATATCTTTCTTCCCTTTTTCTTAAATAGCCTGAGATTGCATGAGGCCTCAAATGCTTTTGTCTGTGCAGTGACAGCCGGTTGAGTGATAAAAAGCTTCTGAGCAGCAACGGTACAGCTCTGATACTTGGCGGTCTGGTAGAATATTCTAAGCTGATTAAAATTGATCATCATCAAAACCTTTTACAGTAATTTGTAAGTCTTTGAAGCATCTAGCCCCCGGGAAAGGGTGGTTTTTGACATCTCGATGAGCTAAAGAGCAAGAGGTGAGAAGCTTCCTAATCTTATCATTCATTACGGTGGTCACTGAAGAGTGGATGGTTTTTTGAATCCTGAATAGGGAAGCAAAAAAAGTAACCCCGCCGCCTTAAAAAACCCGGAAAAATGTCAAAAAAAGATGTACCCTTATAAAAATATCTTTCATAAAAAAATCCCGATGTCAAATAATTTTAGCATATGATACAGATACTTATATCGTAATCGATATAAGTAAAATTTTTGTTCTGGAGCCACTTTATATCTTTATCCCATTGATATTTTGGATTAATAATCTCTGACAAGACTAATCGGGTATTTTCGAATTTACTGGAATAGAGGGATATGGGCACACTTATTCACCTGGAAAATCTGAAGAGACAGTTGGAAAATTTATAAATTCCGCTTATCCATAAGGAAAATTTATATAAATCATAAATTTAATAAAATTGACATAGTCTTTCAGGTTTATTTAGCATATCTATAAAATTAAGAAGCACAGATATCGAAACAAGCAAATCGTCTAAAAAAGGGGAGGTTTACCTTCGATTTCACAGACTTAGACTGATATGGTTGGGATTAACCATAAATGAGGAGGTTAGTAATGGGAGAAATCAAGAAAATTCGAACTGCCTGCCGAAGTTGTCATGGGGGGTGCGGCGTGATCGCCCATGTCAAAGACGGTAAGGTCATCAAGGTAGAAGGTGATCCGGATTCCCCTTACAGCCGTGGGACCCTGTGCAGCAAGGGTCTGGCAATTACCCAACTGGCGTACCACCCGGACAGGATCATCTACCCCATGAAGAAGGTGGGCGACAAGCTGAGCGGCAAATGGGAACGCATCACCTGGGATGAGGCCCTCGATACGATCGCGAGCAAGTTTCAATCGATAGTGGACGAATACGGGCCGGAATACATAGTGATCGGACAGGGCACGGGACGGGACTATGAGAGCCACCTGTACCGCTTTGCCAATCAACTGGGCACCTCCAATGTGCTAACGGCGGGTCACATGTGTTATGTCTCTAGGGTTTCGGCCAGTCTTGTCACCTGCGGCAATCTGCCGGTTGTCGATTATAACGGCGGACCCAAACTCATTGTGATGTGGGCCTGCAACCCCCTGTGGACCAACCCCGACGAATATCGGGCTGAATGGTTCGCCAGGGTCTTTAGAGAAGGGGTCAAACTGATCAGCATCGATCCTCGAAGATCCTATTACGCGGAAAGGGCTGACCTGTGGCTCCAGATCCGCCCGGGAACTGATGCGGCCATGTCCATGGGCTGGCACAACGTGATCATCGAGGAAGAACTCTATGAAAAGGATTTTGTGGAGAATTATGTCCATGGATGGGATGCCTTCAAGGAACGGGTGATGAGGGATTATACCCCTGAGAAAGTGCAGGAAATCACCTGGGTTGACAAGGAATTGATCCGGGAGGCTGCGAGGATGTACGCCACGACAAAGCCGGCGGGCATCAATTGGGGTGTGCCAACAGAGCAGACCAACAATTGCACCGACTTTACCCGAGCCACGATCGGTCTTATGGGGATAACGGGCAATCTGGACGCCCCAGGAGGGAATGCCCTTTTTGTGAACCCACCCACGCGGACGGTTGCCGAATTCTCCCGCCATAGGGATCTCACCAAAGAGGTTCTTGCAAAGAGGCTTGGTGGAAACGATTTTATACTGGGCGCCAGGGTGGCCTTTATCAACCCCAAAAAGGCGTGGGATTCCATCGTTTACGGAGAACCTTATCAGCTCAAGGCAGGACTGTTGTGCGGCAGTAATCCAGTGGTGACAAGAGCCAACGGCAGAGAGGCCTATGAGGCCCTCAAGAAACTGGAGTTTTTTGTCATCATTGATCACTTCATGACCCCCACTGCGGAACTGGCCGATATCTTCCTGCCTGCCGGCACCTGGCTGGAGCAGAACCATGTGGCCGACAACTGGAAGCGGCACGGCTATGTTTTTGCGCGGGTAAAATGTGTCGAAATCGGGGAGGCCTGGCAGGACCACAAGATCTTTCTCGAGCTCGGCAAGCGCATGGGCCAGGAATGGTGGCCCACGGTCGAGGATGCCCTGGATTACCTGCTCGAACCCTCGGGTCTGACCTGGGAGCAATTCAAGGAAAAAGGCTACCTGCAGGGTGAAAACGTGTACTATAAGTACAAAGAAAGGGGTTTTTCCACACCTACCAGGAAAGTGGAACTGTATTCTACCTTTCTGGAAAAAAAGGGCCGGGATCCTCTGCCTAAATACGTGGAAGTTCCCGAGAGCCCCTATTCCACACCGGAGGTGGCGGAGAAGTACCCCTATATTTTCAATGCAGGGCTGCGGACCCCGAACTTCTTCCACGCAGCAGGCCGCATGGTGCCGTGGCTGAGGGAGT
>CAZUHR010000401.1:0-3233 GCA_964620335.1 uncultured Desulfobacteraceae bacterium | reverse complement strand
GCACTGTATTCATTGGCGCACCGGGTAAAAGCCTTCGGGAAGATATCTATTTTGCGACTTTAGAGATGCGTTTGACCAAAGTCTTGGCAAAGTTTTTTGAGAAGAGAAGTTGCATGGATTCAGAAGACTTATCCAACAGGGTGGCACTGATCTTCATTAATATACAGTCCGTATAAGCGAGAACCGTTGCCGCACGTGCCTGGCCGCTTACATAGGCCATCTCTCCAAAACATTCGCCTCTTTCGATGAGGGCGATATTTTTCCCGTTTTTATTAACGGCAGCCTTCCCGCTTAGGATAATATAAAATGAATCATCAATTTCCCCCTCTGCAACCACAATCATTCCTTTGCGAACCCTGATTAGGTTGCTTGCATTCAATATCTCCCTGACCTGGGCCTTGCTGAAATTTTCAAAGAAGGGGACGTTATGTATGTAATCAATTACATCTTTTATTTTGCCTTTCTTAATGGTTCCCTTAAAACCTCTTAGAGCCACTCTCAGATCGTAGGCAAAATCCCCGCAGGTTTGGTATCGATTACCGGGGTCCTTGGCAAGGGCCTTTTTTGTAATTTTTACAACTATTTCGGGGATTTCCGGACGGATTTTTCGAATGGGAACCGGATCTTCCCTGACGATCTTGTACATGATTGCAAAATCGTTCTCTCCAGAGAAGGCCTTTTCTCCCGTAATAAGCTCGTAAAGGACGCATCCTAATGAGAAGATATCACTCTTATCTTCAATTGGCTGCTCTCTAATGTGTTCCGGGGACATGTAATTGATAGATCCGATAATTCCCTTTGAGGCTGTCTGTTCGGATTTGATCTGAGCTATGCCGAAGTCAGTTATTTTTAGGTGTCCCGCCTTATCGATCATGATATTGGAAGGCTTAATATCTCTATGCACCACTCCTTGCTTATGTGCATAATCAAGTGCGGTACAGGCGGTAAACATGATTTCAACCACCTTGCTAACGGGAAGAAAGTAATCTTTACGACAGAACCTCTTGAGGTTATAACCGTCTATATACTCCATTGTCACGTAGCAAAAATCTTTATACATCCCGGCATCATATATTGAGACAATATTGGGATGAACCAACCTTCCAGCTGACTGAGCCTCCACAAAAAACTTCTCGCGGTATCTGTCTATATTTTGTCCAACCACATCCGTGGCGTGCCGGGAGACCTTAATAGCAACATTTCTTTTAATGTAAGGATCCCTTCCCAGTAAGACCATTCCCATACTGCCCTTGCCCAGTTTTGCTACGATTTGATATCGGCCAACTGTCTTTATATCAGAAAGATCGGAAAGAAATTTGGTATCAACTGGGCTGGCTTTTTTATCTTTTCCAAGGAACCGATGCTTCAACCGGGTAGTAAAGCTATGTTTCTTGGTTTCGGTCTGTCTGCTTTTTATCCTATCTGGCAAATTTCCCTCCTGGTTCCAGATATCATTATTCCACTATTCCAGCATTCCAATATTCCCTCGGAGTCGTAGTCCACTCCCGGACGGAGTCGGGCCGGAGGCCAATTGGGGCGAAGCCTCCAATTTGTAACATAAATAGTGGTGATATGTATACTCTTAAACCATCCCATTAACCCTGGAATAAAAAGCACATGGGCACTAGGGGGTGAATTATTCATTGATTTGATAGTGGCACCAGCCCAGGTATATTTTTTTTGCAAAGGGGATATATCTGTGATAAAAGTAAAAAAATGACAGGAAACAGGTGGGATGACTATTATGCCCGCCAGGCCAGAAAGGAAAAATGGCTAGCCCGATCGGTTTATAAACTTCAGGAAATAGACAAAAAGTATAAGCTGATCCGCAAGGGTGACCAGCTGTTGGATTTGGGGTGTTATCCGGGCTCCTGGTCCCAATATGGAATAAGTAAGGTTGGGCCTCAAGGAGAGTTAGTAGGAATAGATCTTACCTTCCCGGACCGCCTTTCGTATCCTAATTTCAGATTCATTCAGGGTGATGTTCTGACCATCCAGATAGAATGGCTTGCCAGGGAAATCAGTCCAAGGAACCTGGTTACAAGTGACCTTGCCCCTCAGACTACCGGCATAAGATTGACAGACGTGAGTCGCTCCATGCTGTTGTCAAAAAGGGCAGCAGAAGTTGCCCGTGCCCTCCTTAAGGAAAAAGGGCATTTTGTTTGCAAGGTATTCGAAGGCCAAGATATGGTTTCTTTCAGGTCTGAAATATCAAAATATTTCCGGCAGGTTCGGGCAATCAGACCTAAAGCTACCCGCAAAGGAAGTAAAGAGATTTATCTTGTAGGATTGGAGTTTGTTAAAGGGAGGGTATAAATGTCAGGCCATTCAAAGTGGAGTTCGATCAAGCATAAAAAGGGCGCTGCAGACGCCAAGCGTGGCAAAATTTTTTCCAAGTTAATAAAGGAAATAACTGTGGCCTCTCGGCTTGGTGGAGGTGATCCGGATGGAAACCCCCGCTTAAGAACGGCCATTTGGGCCGCCAAGGCGGAAAATATGCCCAAGGATAATATCGAAAGGGCAATCAAAAAGGGTACTGGCGAGTTAGAAGGTGTGTCTTATGAGGAAGCAAACTATGAGGGCTATGGGCCAGGTGGTGTGGCGGTACTTGTGGATTGTCTGACAGATAATAGAAACAGGGCAGTGGCTGAGGTCAAGCATCTTTTTGAACGCAACGGAGGAACCCTTGGAGAACCTGGCTGTGTGGCATGGATGTTTGAACAGAAGGGTCTGATTGTCTTTGACAGGGATAAGGTTGATGAAGAACAGCTTCTGGAATTGGCTTTGGAAGCGGGGGCAGAGGATGTCGAGGAAGAAGAAACCGAATTTGATGTGATCACTGATCCTTCGGACTTTGAGTCGGTAAAAAAGGCTTTCGATGATGCCGGACTGTCTTACACATTCTCAGAAGTCACTATGATCCCGAAAAATACGGTAAAGGTGGAAGGCAAAAAGGCCCAGCAGATGGTAAACTTAATGCAGGCCCTTGAGGATAACGACGATGTAAGCAATGTTTACGCCAACTTTGATATCTCTGACGAGGTTCTGGAGGCATTAAGCTGATGATAGTGCTGGGGGTAGATCCCGGCTCAAAGGTCACAGGGTACGGCCTGGTAGAGAAAAAAAACAACGAAATGACCTGTATTCATTCAGGCAATATTGCCCCGTCCGGCAAAATCCCTTTCTATGACAGAATCCATTTTATTTTTCAGGCTACGGTGGAGATCCTGGAG
>CAZUHR010000400.1:0-3235 GCA_964620335.1 uncultured Desulfobacteraceae bacterium | reverse complement strand
TCCATTAAAGTCATTGAAAGAAACAATTGAAAAGAAGTCCGGTTACCAATGGGGGAAATAGGGGGACGACCTGGGGAAATAGAGGGACGACCGTAAATAATTAAATAAGTTGACCTTGAATATATTTGGGTGTATATTGCGGGCATGCCTAGAATAGCCCGACTAGATACTCCCGGCCTCTTGCATCATGTTATGATCAGAGGAATAGAGCGCCGGAAGATTTTCAAGGATGATAAAGACCGTGAAAACCTTATTGAACGGCTGTCTATTCTTCTGCCTGAAACCAAGACCCAGTGCTACGCATGGTCATTTTTATCGAATCACGCCCATTTTCTTTTAAGAAGCGGACCCAGAGGCATTGCCTTCTTAATGCGAAGATTACTCACCGGATATGCGGTATCTTACAACAGGAGGCACAAGCGCCACGGCCAGCTTTTCCAAAACAGATATAAGTCCATTATATGCCAGGAAGATGCCTATTTGCAGGAATTGGTTCGTTATATTCACCTGAATCCATTGAGGGCAAAGGTGGTGGCTGATATAAAGGAACTGAATCGTTATGCCTATTGCGGACATAGCGCCTTGATGGGGAAGAAAAAGAGGCACTGGCAGGATGTTGAATACATTTTAGGTTTTTTTGGCAGAAGGGTAGGTGAAGCGAGAAAAAGGTATGGTTCCTATGTTAAAGAAGGCATTGGTTTGGGGAGGCGGCCTGAGCTGACAGGAGGCGGTTTGATAAGGAGCCTTGGTGGTTGGGATGAAGTGAAAAAGATGAGGCTGAGGGGACAGGACCGAATCAAAAGCGATCAGCGGATATTAGGGGAGAGTGATTTCGTAAGTGAGGTCCTTTCGGAATCGGAAAAGGACTTTTCCCGGAAATATAGACTCAAAAGCCTTGGCTATGATTTTGAAGAGGTTGCGAAGCGGGTCTCCGAATTATTCCAATTGGAAAAGGAGTACTTAACCGGAAGGGGGCGGCAAAAGGACCGGGTTCAGGCAAGGGATTTGCTCTGCTATTGGACTGTGGTCGAATTGGGAATGTCAATGGTGGATTTGGCGAGAAAATTTGATATAACGCCTGCTGCTGTCAGCTATGCAGTTCAGCGAGGAGAGAAACTGGCAAAGGAAGGAGGTTACCAACTGGAGACTTGAGTTATTTGAAAATTTAAGGTCGTCCCATTTCTACATTTCTAGTCCGACCAAATACTCATGACAGCCTCGTATTTCTCTGACAATTTGACAGAACTGCTCCCGTCTGATACCGTTTTCAATGTTCATAGCAACCTCCTTTTAGTTATAGGTTTGTGTTTGGGGCAACCCTATGCTATCAGGAGGTTGTTTCTTTTCAAGGCGATAATAATTTTTCTTCTTGCTACCCTGGGGGTATAATTACTACTTGGTTTACTATATAACGTCCGTAAATAAGTAAATAGGCGCGGTGATTCGCGAGTTAGTTACTTTCTTACGGACGTTACCCCATAGATCCCCTTTATTTGATCTTTATTTGATATTCTTTCAAATGAAACAGACATAACAATGGGCTGGACAAGGATGGGCGGAAAATTCGCCCGCGCATCTGTCAGCCTGAGTTTTATAGTACCGATACCGGTCAACTATCTTCGCCCCTGATGTCAAAGCTCCGATGGTTACTTCCTGCTATCCGGGCTAACTATTTGAAAGTCTATATTTTCTTGACACTACCCGAGAGTCTCACAGAGAAAGGTTTATCGACATCACAGGCAAGGTCTTTGTGTGCTTTGATTTGATCCACACAGCCGAAAGTGCCCTTAGCCCCAGAACGTTGACCAAGCCACGCCTCTCCCCATATGGTCTTCAAAATACACTCTCTCGTTCCATTCAGATCTTTTTCCCATTTTCGTTTAGTAGGGCATTAACAAGTTAAACTTATTGAATGTTTTGGCCGATAAGGGTCAAAGCATACCCTTTATGAGGGACCCTGAAAATCTTTGGCCTTTGCCTCACCAAGAGCCATGCAGACGAACGAATACATTCTTGCAAGAAAATCGCAGTTGAAATTCTATAGAAGCGTGGAGCTTTTTAAGAAGGTGGAAGGTAAAGGCTTCGTTCTGTACAAACGGTCAGGTATTACTCTGAGCGACATGCGCATTGATGAGGGAATTCATCCCGAGGCGCTGTACATTAAAAAAGCGGATAAACTGAAGGGCCTGCAAGAGGCCCAAAAAGGATTCAACAAGATCCTGCAAAAGGATCTTAGATCTGCAAATCATACCAAGATCAAGGAAACACTTGTGGCTGTGGTTGATGAGACTTTTGCCGAACCAAGGAGTGGGAGCCTTGAAGGTGTTTCCGACACTGTGGATATCCTGATTAGTGAATATGCCCAGCAATCCGGTGTAATAAGGAGTCTGGTCGATCTGTCACACACAGATTATTCGACCGTGTTGCATTCCATCAACGTGATGGCCTTCACATTAGGTTTTTGCTTTTACATGGGATATTCTCAGGCTAAGACAAAACTACTTGGTTTGAGCGCACTGTTGCATGATGTTGGCAAGACCAAAATCGATCAAAATATTCTCACTGCTCCAAGAAGACTGACTAATGAAGAATTTGAACACATGAAAAGCCACACGACTATAGGCTATAAGATTTTGCGGGAATGCCGCTTTAGCGAAAACGACATAGCTTATTGCGCTCTGGAGCATCATGAGAAGGCAGATGGTAGTGGTTATCCCAACAATAAGAGAAACATTTCACGTACGGCTCAAATAATTGGCCTTATTGATTGCTATGAAGCCCTGACGAACGATGACAGACCTTACAGAATGGCACTCGGGGTATTTGATACCTTACGGGAGATCATTGGGCGAGATGTGAATGCAGGCAAGTTCGATGAGGAGATATATTGTGATTTTGTCAAAAGCTTAGGGGTTATGCAGGTACAAGAACCTAGTGAAGAATATGCGGTGTCTCAAGCCTTCCTTGGGGAGAACAGGGGAACGTCCGTAAATAAGTAAATAGACTCGGTGATTCGCGAGTTAGTTACTTTCTTACGGACGTCTCCATAGATCCTCCCTCCCATAGATCCTCTAGATCCCATAGATCACCCACGAAAAGGCTCAATGTCGCGCGGAAAAGGCTTTCGGCTACATGGTGACTAATGACAGTTACTTCTGAGACACGACACTGGCTTTGAGATATGTCTTGAGATAGCGGGCTGTGTAAGAGCCGTTCGGGTGGGCGATGAGTTTCA
>CAZUHR010000399.1:1937-3244 GCA_964620335.1 uncultured Desulfobacteraceae bacterium | reverse complement strand
GAGGGGGCTTAATTCGGTCAATTTGCAAGAGTCAACGGCAGACTTGACCCATTCACACACTTACACCCCGCCCAACTGGTCAAACACATCCTGGGGCTTAAAAAACAGTTACGCATAGACGGCTTCCGGCTGTTGTATCTCTGGTATGATGTTTTGGGAAATGACGGCGCCGTTCATAGAAATGAAATTGATACTTTTTGTGAAGTGACAAAATCAGATGGTATCAAATTCCATGCTTTGAGTTATCAGGATTTGATTGTCAAGCTGTCCAAAGAATCTCGAAACGAACACCCTGAATATATCCAATATGTCAGTGAGCGTTATCTTTAAAAAAGAAAATAGGGTTTGCCCTTGACATTGGACAGAAGTGGCCTACGAACTTTCCAGTCTGGAGGCTGACCTTGTGATATTACCAAAATATTAAAAAGGCTGGGAAATAGTTTGTCAATACAGTCGGCAAAGTCGCCTATCTAAGCAGGTACCTGGTAAAATGAGATTACCATTCGATCCTTTTCAAATCTTTCAAAACAGCCAGACACCCGCGGGCCTATATGCACGGAAGAAGTGGTTGGATCAAGGCCGGAAAAAAATCTGGCAGAGTGACTACAATAAAACTGTTTCAGAACTGCTTCAGGGACAAGCCGGTAATGGTTCCTGGGATCAATCTCCCCTCCTTACAATCAGAAGACTCTTTGGTCTTCACCTTGCTGTTCGAGAGCGAACCGGGCCGATTGAAAAATCCCTCCATTGGCTCTTGGAGTACTGCATGGCTCAATTTCCCAAAAAACGCCTTCTTTTAGATGTTAGGTTGACATATCAAGCACTTAATTATCTTCCTTTCAGCCCCGGATGTTCGGGTTATTTTTTATATGGTGCCACAATATTCCTATCGAGTATCTTTGGCATGGAAAAAGACGAACGGGTTTTCTCTATGTATCAGGCCCTCGCCGAAACCGGCATAAGAAATAAAGGTCGATGGTGCGGGTTATCCTGTACAAACAATATCTTAAGAGCCTTTATCGTTCATCCGGATTTTGCCTCTCATAAAGCAACCAAACTTGCTGTTGAGGCCCTTGCCCATGAACAGGAACCATCCGGTTCGTGGAAAAGACCCATTCCTTTTTACCAGACCGTTAACGCCCTGGCCCATTTGAATTTGAAGACCGCAGACGCTCAACTCGAAGTGGCATTTAAAAGGCTTTATGGTTCGCAGAATAGAGACGGAACCTGGGGCGGAGCCAACAAAGAGTGGAATACTTTTTTGATTGTTCACGCATTAAAGAATTATAAAAAAAAAGGGGTCACAC
>CAZUHR010000399.1:0-1927 GCA_964620335.1 uncultured Desulfobacteraceae bacterium | reverse complement strand
TCACATAAAAATTTAGGGTAACGCCTATAATAGTGAAAAATTGGGGTCTGCCCTTGACATTGGATAGATTGCCTTAATGAGGGAACCCATTTATATTTTCAGTTTCCTGTTAATCTGAAGAGATCAAAAGGTTCAAGAGGGTGTAGGGAAGGGAAATGGCTAGACCAGGAGTAGCGGCAAAATTGTTGAAAGGAGTACCGTACAGTGAAAAGGAGTTACAGAAAAAGAAGCACTATGAGCTGTGGGTGATAGCGAAATTCTTGGGCGTGCCCAGGAATGAGCAAGGAAAGTACGGTAAGAAGCAAGAAGTTATTGCGGGTATTCTTGAGGTTCAGAAAACTCTAAAAAAGTTTGACGCAAGGATTGAACCGTTTTGTGAGATGTGTGGAAGACATAATGCCTTTCGTGAGGAGGCACACATTATTGCAGAGTGGGAGCTGGATTGGTGGAACAACCTGAAGCTTTGCCCTACTTGCCACCGAATGTTTGATATTCATTTGAAGCCCAGATTGTTCGCTGCACTTGAAGTACATGGTGCAAAAGGGCTTCCTAAATCCTGGGCCAGTCCTTTTGGAAACCGAAAAAATGGCCTAACAGAACTGGATATGTAAAAGTTAAAAGTATAAAAAGGGATAATAAATAATGTCTCGAAAAGATGAATCCGTGTTGAATTTACTCGCGAGATTGCCCTGGTTGGTGAGTGTCATATTGGCCGGAACGGCATATTTTTGACTTTAATGATACTGAAGTAGTCGTGCCATCCGCTTTTACTCAATGATAGACGATTAATATCTCTTTTCACCGTCACACAGTTCATCGTTTAATCGCCCAGCAGCAATAGCGGTACAAACGGCATGGCCTTTTTTACCTCCCGAACCTCCACGTCATCAATAAACCAGCCGCTGAAGTTCACCACTGTGGAGGCCATCAGGTGGAATTCAATAGTTACAATACCCCCGGCAAATGGCGTCAGGTCAACAACCTGCTTCACCCATGAAGTGGGTGCAACATAACTAATTCCGCATTTTTGAAAAACAGTCACATCATTGGCATAGACCTCCGTCCAGTCCCATTGCCCAAAAACATCATACCACTCCCACCATATCAGCTGAGCGCCGTCAATTTCTGTCAGGTCCACTGTGAACGAAAGGGTGCTGTCGTCATTCTTGTTAGCATTGACACAGGTACTGTAATCACTGTTGTTTCCCAGGTCTGAGTAGCATGTGTTCAATTTCGTGCCCCACATCCTGGTGCCGGAATGAGCTGATGGTGGCGGAACATTGTTATCATTATAGCAGCCATCGCCGACCCAGTTATAGACACCCCATTCCCAGTCAAGGGTGCCTGTCATGCCGCCGTTGTCGCTTTCAAAATCCGAGAAATATATTGCACCACCTTCTGAATCAGCTTTATTTGATGAGATGCGCTCCCCAACCGACAAATCCAATGACGGTGGTAATGAAGGTGTGGCCGCGGCCTGCAGTTCCGCCTGAATCTCAGCATCGGTAGATTCCGCTGGCACTGCTGAAGGCCGGAGCCCAGGTAAGACTGAAATCACTACGAACATAATAATCAATATATATGTTTTCATTTGTCCCCCTATGAAAAGTCGATTTTTAATAAGGCATTATTCCAGCAGAGTGAATTTAACAAGCACCGGCGTGTATTGTCAAGGAAACAGCTACCACAAAGAATGAGGGTCGGTAGCCATTATCAAGAGAGAGAAAAAGCAATAGGTGAACTTGAAATGGGGTCACCCATTAAAGGGTTCGTCAAATGAAAAAACACCTCTGCGGGCAAAAAAATCTCTTTTTTCTCTTGGCGCTACCCTGTGCACCAGCACGGCCGGCATCAATAGGATCGAAGCCCGCTCTGGTGCGACATACTCGAATCAGACTTCTAAGTCTATAAGGAGCTAAGTGCTCAG
>CAZUHR010000398.1:0-3251 GCA_964620335.1 uncultured Desulfobacteraceae bacterium | reverse complement strand
TCTGGTAATTGCGCTTCACTTCGATCAAAAGATGATGTTCCACGGCCCTTTTCAAAACAGCGGTCAGTTCGTCTAATTCAAACGGCTTTTGAACGAAATCATAGGCACCCCTCTTTAGCGCAGAAACGGCATTATCTCTTGTGGCGAATCCCGTAATCATGACAAATACAATATCCTGGTTTAGATCCCTTGCTTGATTTATCAATTCCATCCCGTCAAGATTCGGCATTTTAAGATCGGTCAGGACGATTCCGTACTTTTCGGTGTCCTTTTGAATCATCTCCAGGGCAACTAATCCGTCAGAAGCCACGTCTACCTCAAAATCAAAAAGGGTAGATACGATTTCCGCCAATGAATCACGTATCATTTCTTCATCTTCAACGACCAATATTTTTTTTCTTGAATTATTTTCTGTCATTTTCAGAATATGGATTTTCCGGTCAATATATAAAGTTTTCCGGTAATAAAAACTTGAAAACGTTCAAAAGTATTGGCATCAACATTGATGGACTCGTAAAAAGTCATTTGACCTGTCATTGCGAGGAGTCCTTCGGTTATGCTCAGGATAAACTCAGCGACGAAGCAATCTACTGATTTCAAGCTGTTACAGCCAATGAGATTGCTTCGCTACGCTCGCAATGACGTACTTTTCGACTTTTTACGAGGTTATCAACATTGATTCTTTCCTCTTTTTTGAGGAAAGTGGCATCGCCGAAAAGGTGCTTGAAACCATCTTGCCATCACTTATGAACATTACAAAAAACCTGTTTTTTCCGCGACGAATTGTAGGCAAATAGAACTTATCTGTCAATAAGAAGTACCGGCAACCTGTTTTCTCAAATCGGAAATAATCTCTTTAACCTCCTCCTCGCGGGATCTGGGAACACTGACATAACCCCACCCTTTTTGAGTCTGAAACAGTCCATCAAAAGCCGTATCATAATATGATCTCATAAGATAGGGAATATGCCGTTCAGTGAGTATGGACTCCACTAGAATGGCTTCAATATCATTTTCCAGAGTAGCTACTTTTACGTAATCTTCCATTAGATCCGGTCCATTTCGGCGCAAAATTGAACAAAAATGTTTTCTTTTCAATCACCAATTAAGTTGGAGATGATCCATAAAAGAAGAATTTTTTGCCAACTTGATTAACAAATACCTTTAACATATACTTTGGCTCAAAAGGTACAATTATTATTACTTCAAGCCACTAAGGAGTCTTACCCATGCAATACCGTGACCTGATAGTTGAAAGAGACGGATCCCTTGCGAAAGTGACCCTTAACCGTCCAGAAGTTTTAAATACCATGTCCGTACGCATGCTTAAGGAACTGAGACAAGCTGCCGCCGAATTCAAGGATGACCCCGCTATCCGGGTGGTAATCCTGACAGGGGGTTCCAGCATATTCAGCGCCGGACTGGATCTCAAGGACCCTGAGGTCAAAAAAATGTTATCCGGCGACATGTCCGAACGCCGTGATCTCGTCACCTTGGGCCCTCGAGCCTGCCAGGCTTGGGAAGAGACAGGGCCGATCACAATCGCCGCTGTCGAAGGATTTTGCGTCGGCGGTGGTGTATCTCTCGTGATCTCCTGTGATTTCCGCGTTATGGGTCAATCTGCATTTTTACGCATCCCGGAAATAAACCTGGGACTGAACTACAGCTGGGGGTCCATCCCGAGACTGATCCATCTCATCGGGCCCGCCAAGGCCAAGGAAATGATCTTATTGGCGGAACAGGTCCCGGCCCAAAAATGTTTGACATGGGGTCTTGCAGAACAGGTGGTTTCGTCCGGGTCAAGCATTGAAATGGCTGAGGCCATGGCCCAAAAAATTCTCAAGAAACCGGCAATCCCTGTTTCAATGACAAAACAGGCCGTAAACAGAATAACCGGTGCCCTTGACCGGACAGGGAGCTATATGGACGCGGACCAGTTTCTGCTTACCACCTATTCCGAAGATCATCAGGAGGGCGTCAAGGCCTTTCTGGACAAAAAACCGCCAAGGTTCAAGGGGAAATAAAAACTGCTCACACTCACATCCCAACGGGCCTCCATATGCCGTCATGGTTCCAGAGCCTTGAAAAACGTAATTCCCGGGCATAAAACTACTTCTATGGTTCCGCCTCAGTAGATAGACCTGGAGTTCTCCATCGTTCTGTCTCGTTAGAATAACAGTAGACGCATGACTCGGGTTTTTTGAATTATCACTCATTTGTGTCATGGAAAATAAGGCTACCGCTATTTCATAAAAAAGGATCCAAGCCTAAAATAATGGATGGGCCATGGGGCTCTATTTTCAAAAATCGCATTAAAGCTCCCTGCAGCCCCGCTGAAGCGGGATCCCGCAGAGGCGGATAAATCTTCGCTTCGCTCCGACAAGCTTGCAGGGAATCTCCAAATGTAAGGAATACTGTTAATTTTATATTCGCTCGCTAACCCCGCAGTCCTGCTAGCGCGGGATCTTCGCTTCGCTCCGACAAGCCTGCGGGGAATGCGCTCGCTATGCATTTTCAAACTTCTGCCGAAAGAGTAGAACGCCCCCATTCCCCTGATTTTACACGCATCAAGGCGAAGCTTGCCCGCCGTGCGGCAGGCGAAGGTATGGGACTCTTCGAAAGTACGCATCTTTTGGATCAAAACTCCTCTACCCTATGCCGCGGCCCGAGTCGCGGTCTGCACAGCCACGGCCTAATGGTATCCCCCACCTTCTTTTCCAGCAGACCGTAGTGAGGGTCGCTTGCAACTTAGGAGTAGATGCGGACTTAAGAAGAGTGCTATGCCGAGCCGTCTCTGCGTGGTACATATTTTTTTCTCACGCCCTTTCGCTACGCTCACTCGACTCCACAGAGTTCACAGAGTTTTTCACTTTAATTTTAAGAACAAAGTTTCAAAGACATCACAAAGTAATGGGCCGGATGGTATTACATCCGGACCTATGAGGAGGAGTCAACGTGAGTAAAAGCAAGTTCGCTTGTTTTTACTTGCGATGATCCTCCCCATATATCTTTGAAACGAGATCTTCATGCTGCCCACACAGGCGCGATTTGGCACAACCTATCTTATAAGCCTTATGGTGAAGGGATAACGGTACATATCGCCTTTATTCGCCTCTACCGAAGCAATGATGACCAGGATAAGATCAACGAGCAGGACGGCAGGCAGCAGCAGAAAGCCGATAATAACAAAGCACAAAAAAAATGAAACAATCGTGTATATAGTCATGGAAATCTGGAAATTCAGGGATTCC
>CAZUHR010000397.1:0-3276 GCA_964620335.1 uncultured Desulfobacteraceae bacterium | reverse complement strand
GGCTTGACAGGATGAAGTACGTAAGGCTTGATATGCCTGTTGGAATAACATTCGGCCTCCTGGATGGAAGCCATTCTGGCGAATTCTTTGATCTCCGGCTTCTCATACTCCTTGATTGCCTTCTTAACAGTTCTTTTATAACTTTTTGTCGGACAAAATTCAGGGCCTGAACCATTTTCTATCCGGCACGCACGATCCTTTACGGAACAAAGAGCGCATTGGGGCCCAACCTTATCATTCATCACCATTACTCCTGACCGGCCCATTTATATTTTGTACGGCCTGAGGGTATTTTTTAACAAATGCTCTGAATTCACCGGAGATCCTCAAATCACCGGGCTCTTTTTCAACAAGCATGGTTAATATCTTCAGTGCCTCATCCATTCGATTGAGCCGGGTATTAATTTTCGCCATTCCAAGGTATGCAAACTTGTCATACCCGAACGAAAGAGCCCTCGTGTAATTAGATTCCGCATTCTCAAAGTCATTAAGGCTCATGTAGGCATCACCTATTCTGGTTATTGCAATCCTGGGGTCCATACCGCATTTCAGGGCCGTTTCCCATGCCTCTATTGCACGTAAATAGTCATTGATACCCCTGAAACAATCCGCTTTTCCGTGCCAGGCATATGAATCCTGCGGGTCTATCTCGAGAACCTTTTCATAATATTCAATGGCCTTTGTGTAAACCTTTTGCTTCCTATAAATACCCGCCACAGAAGTGAGTGCCAAAATTCTATCCCCCGGCATACCAATCAGCTTCTCCAAATATTCTAAAGCCCTGTCATATTTGCCCTCTCTGCTGAAAATGTCCCCCAGGCCAGTCAAGGCATATCGGTCATCAGAATTTATTTCAAGGGCCATGAAATAGAATTTTTTTGCTTCCTTAAAGCCGCCCTTCTTTCTGAAACCATCTGCCACCCTTGTCATTACCTGATAGTCATCAGGATTTGAAGAGAGATAACGCAGCCAGACCTCTAACGCCCTTTCTATCTCCTTCAATCCCCTGAAAGCGTCTCCCAGTCCCAGGAGTGCAAATTTATTGTTTTTTTCAATCTCGAGGGCTCTCCGGTAATAGGAGACTGCTTCTATGAACCGTTTTTTCTTCCGTTCTAAATCACCGAGGCCGACAAGGGCAAATACCTGATTCCGATCCATTTTCAGGAGTTGTATGAATTTTTCTTCAGCCTCCCTGTATCTCCCATCCCTTGTCAATCTGTGGGCAAGCCTGCCCAGGTTTACCAGTTCGCTGTTTACTTTGGCCTTTCCATTACCTGATCCTGTCATACCGGCCTCCACTACTCATTAAAACCGTAAGCCTTGTCTCGTTTTTAGGCTAACCCAAAGGTATTTATCTGCGGGCAATGAACGACCCTGCTGCCGGACTTCGGCGAGGAGTTCGGCTGAGGTTCACTCGAAGGCCTCAGTGGAATCGCAACAGGGAGTTACAAAGCTAAAGTTCCAGTGCACGAACCTCATCAGAGGTGGAGCGCAAGCGTCCCGAAAGTTCCCTCGCAATGCCCAGTTGGATCTTCGAGGCGATTTTGGCAGTTTCCTCAAGAAGCTGCAAAAAATCAGCCCTGGTGAGCCCATAGAGTTCCGTATCCTTTTCAGCTATCGCCGTTGCGGAGCGTGGCTTTTGTTCAAGTAATGCCATATCCCCGAAGAAGACCCCTTTGCCAAAGGAAGCGACCCGCTTTTTCCGCTGTCCTTTTCCAATATCCAGCAATATACTCACACAGCCCCGAGATACCAGAAACATGGTATTCCCTTCATCACCTTCTTTGAATATGACCTCGCCGGCATTATAGCTGGAGTGTTGCAGTATCTTGGAAACTCTGGAAATCTCGTCTTTGCTCAGGTACTGGAAAATTTTCATGTCTTCTATGTCAACGCGCCTGGTATCCTGCCGCTCATTTGTGCCGTTTATTTGCAAGAGCAAATCTTCGGCCCATTCCAGAGCCCTATCCGTATCCTCGAACAGTTTTTCATCACCTATCTGGTCCAACACCCCAACATCCTTGAGAAATAAAGAGAACTTCTCCTCATGTGAGTCTCCTGAATTTGAGACATAACTCAAGATCAGGTGCTTGTTCTCCTCTTTCAATTGATTGTCCAGTTGTCGAAAAAGCTGGGCCCCGGTGAGGTCGATCTCCTTCACGAGTCTGAGATCCAGAATCAGGATTTCGGCATCTCTGGCATCCTTCTCAATTTCCTTTAGGAGTCCGTCTGCAGTACCAAAAAAAATAGACCCTTCAAGCTGGTACACAACAATCCTGTGCCCCTGTTTTTCAAGGTTCTCCATTTCATCCGTAGCCCTGACCTTCTTTGAATGGACATCGCTGCCCAGCATCCTGTTCTTTATAACAGACCGAGATATCTGATCTTTGACGAAAAGGAGTATGGTAATAACCACGCCAAGACCGACGGCTACCATAAGATCAACAAACAGGGTTGTACCGGCGACCAGGATAACAATAGCCATATCCCTCAAGGTTGATTTCCGTTTGATCAAACCGAAACTCCAGCTATCTGCCATCCTGCTTGAGACTACCATGAGGATTCCTGCAAGCACCGAATATGGAATATACCGAGCGTATTTTCCAAAAAAAACAAGCACAATGAAAACAGAAATACCGCAAAACATACCCGATAGTCGTGTTTTGCCGCCGTTCTGAATATTAGCCAGGGTTCGCACCGTGGAACCTGCACCGGGCAGTGCACCAAATACGGAAGCAACCATGTTCCCAATTCCCTGGCCTACGAGCTCGCGCAGGCTGTTGTGCCGGGTCTTAGTGACCACATCTGCAACGAGGGAAGTAAGCAGGGAGTCTATGGAACCGAGCATGGCAAGCGTAAAGGCGGCCATCAATATCTTCATCCACCCCCCTTTATCCAGATCGCCAATAAGGTTCATAAAACCGAGGGCCATATCCGGTTTGGGCAGAGAGGCGGGAATATTCCCTATAATGAAGGGATTCCCTTCAACGATTAACAGGTCCGGACGAAAAATCCAGCCAATAAGAAAAAAACAGCCCAGGCCTGCGGCCAGGCCCGTGAGCGCTCCAGGCACAGCCTTGACATATCTTGGGACCATAACAACGGCCAGAATTGTAATAATTCCCACGACTACTGAGATCCATGAGGGCATGGCCGCACCTGTAAAAACGTCCAAAACGGACTGCTCCCTGCTCAAACCCAGGAAAGGTTTGACCTGGCCAAAGAAGATGATCATTGCCACACCGTTCATGAAGCCCGCAATAACAGGATAGGGAA
>CAZUHR010000396.1:0-3297 GCA_964620335.1 uncultured Desulfobacteraceae bacterium | reverse complement strand
AGATCTTCAATAAGCTGATCCATCATTTGGTTGGCCTCGGCGATCATCTGCTGGGATAGAGTTCCGGGGGTCCATCTGGCTCCCGGATGACGATTAGCATAACTCGCCTTGGTTTGCCCCCAACCTACATCCGCTTCTTTCTCAACTAATGTCACGTCCAAATCGTATTTGGAAAGCTCCCGTGAAACACTAATACCTGAAATTCCGCCACCAATGATCAAAACATCTGTCTTCTTGGACATAAAGTCTCCCTTTCACCATACCCTCATGCTCTTCCTTTATGTCTTTTTCACACAAATCTTTCGGCTGATATTTTCGGCGAAGCTGTACCAGAGTTCCTTCAAGGGATCCGCCTCTTTTTTTGCCATGGTTTCCTTCATTGCAGCCATATCTTCAAAAAGCATTGTCTTGACAAATCCGGTTTTGCTTTCCGCTACCTGCCAAATATCGTAGGCATTGCAGCCTAAGGATTCCCAGGTAGGCTTGATTTTTTCTCTGGTGGCCTGGACATACTCAGCCTGTTTTTCGACCGGGACATCAAACTCAAATATCACTGTTACCATCTTACTCTCCTTCTCTGTTTGTTATTATACTTATTAAAAAGTGTCAAAGATCCGTAAGCCGGGGTCAAACCATCACCTCCAGTCAAATGTATAGTAGGACCGAATTGCGTCTAATGCGTCTCTTTGTGGGCCTCCGAATCCCTGCTGTAAAATTATGATATCTCGATAATATTTCTCAATTTGATATTCAAAGGAATAACCGTAACTCCCCATGAATTCCATGACCTTTTTGAGGGTGTTGAGTACCATCTGCCCGGCCATGAACCTGGCCGCAGAAGCCCTGGCGATCATCGGCTCAGACCACTTGGTGCCATATTTCTCCGGATTATCAAGCATGCTTGCAACATATAAATAGTGGGCCCTGCAGGCCTCGATCTCCGAGGCGATCTCCCCAAGTTGAGCTGCAAAAAGTGACCGCTCCCTTACCGGCTTACCCTCTATTTCGCGATCCTTCATGAACTCAAGAGCAATCTCAAACCCTGCCTGAGCTACTCCGACGCAACGAGCCGCACACCCTAACCTCCCCGTAGTCATACGAGAACGCATTATTTCCACACCACCTGTCCTCAACTCTTCGGGAATTCTGACGTTCTCCAGCCACATTTCACAATTTCGATCCGAAAAGCACATCCCCATCGTCTCTATGTAATTTGAGAAGCTAATCCCGGGTGACTCAGCAGGCACATGAAAAACAGCAATTCCTTCATCTCCGGCCGATGGGTCCGTTGTTGCAACCAGGCTATAACCGAGGTGACCTTTCAGCTTTTCCCGCTGGAAAATCTCGGCAGGGCCTGCCGGGCCGCCCCATATCTTGTGTCCATTTAGAATATACTCATTCCCTCTGCGCTCCGCCTTGGTCCTGATTGTCCTTCCCTTTTGTGCAGGGTCCTCGATGTTCACACTTCCCTGAGGCTCCGAGATCATGAGGGCGGCCGTATAGCAATCGTCACTGAGCAATTTGTCGGCGTACTCTCTTGCCTTTTTCACATTACCTGTAGCAACAAAGGGACCAAGCACGGCATGGGCCTTTCCGGCATGAACCGAAAAGCCCGAATCACCCCGGGCTAATTCCTCGTTCAAGGCCAGTCTCAAGGCCGTAGATATACCTACGCCCCCGTAATCCTTTGGAACGCCGAGTTTCTGATATCCCATGGCTACCAACTTGGCATAAAGGTCATCCAGCGTATCCTCGGCCAGCTTTTCATCTCTATGCCATCCACCTTCGAGATCCAGCCTCTTTGGAAAGACTTCCTTTTCCACAAATTTTGCTATGGTCTCTATCATGGCCATCTCTTCATCAGAGATGAAAGCATCTAAATACTTATTCACGGGTCTGCACATGCTATATTTCATTTTTTACCTCTTTCAGTCTATTGTATCCGGGAGTCTATCCACCTAACCCCACACAGCCTTTTGTATGGCCTCAAGCCCCATTATGGAAAAGGCCTCATCCTCATTCCCGCTTCGGCCACTCACCCCGATACCGCCGAAGACGACCCCGTTCTCTCCCGGTCTTGCATCACCAGGGCTTTCACCGCCGGGTTTTACAATGGCTATGCCACCCGCTATCCGGGTCGCATCGGGAACAAAATCGTTGGCGGTATAATTTTTCTTGCCCAAGAACTCGAACCATGAGCGGGTATTCTTTCCCGTCATTGCGCTGCTTTTCGCCTTCTTGAGTGCCATGTAGTTGAACATGGGTGTGGCCCCGTCCATCCTCGCTGAACATATTACCTCACCATGGTCATCCACAATAACAATAGAAATCGGCTGCCCGGGGTCCTTGGATGCCTCTTCAAGGACGGCCTCCACAGCCGCTTTTGCCTCTTTAAGTCCCAGGACTTCTCTCGTAAACATTTTCTTCTCCTTATTTATATTTGCGTTTGTTTGACCTTCATCATTATTCACCGTCCGGAACACATAGGACACTAAGCTGCCCATTTCAGTGCTGATCAAGACGGATAGTCATGTCATTTCTTATCCATATAATATGAGCCTTTATTTGAACGAAAATCACGCTACCTATGCGTCCTCTAATTTGACGATGAAATTGCCGATATCTACATTATTCTTTTTAGAGATCGGGCCGCATTTCATTTTCAGCATGTAGATAGTCGGTTTTCCCGAGACCTCGCCGTTCATGGCCTCAAAGTTAAAAACTCCCTTTGCGATAATGAGGTCACTCTCACCATAAGCATCATTTAGGCGGGACTTACTCTTCCCGGGAACAAAAACTCCCCTGGTGGTCAGTATATCTTCAGCCAGCTTATCCAGACCGAAATGAACCGCATCCCTGATTGTGGCATCCTCAAAAAAAGGGTCCTCTTTAACAATGAGGGTCACTATCAACCCCATCTCCTTGAGTTCCTCTATTAAAAGAGAATCAAACCCTACTTCCCCTGCATTATCGGTAAGGAACAGAACACGCTTCGCATCTTTAGCCGCCCCGTAAACATCACCGATCATTACGGGAAAAGGGCCCGTGTCCTTCATAATATTTTCAGCTTCAGGGAATTCGAAAGCACCGGACGGCGCTCCAATAGGCGATACGTTGCCGACCGTTGCAAGGAAGCATGCCCTCTTGAAACGGTCTTGAGGGCTTTCCCCTCGTTTGATGAATTCTCTCGCCTCGGGCAGCAGTTTCTCCACAGCCTTGTTGGTCTTCTCCTTGATTTCATCATAGTGGGGTGAGGAAGCCGATATGAATTCACTCACAGCGTCAAGACACCTATTA
>CAZUHR010000395.1:0-3312 GCA_964620335.1 uncultured Desulfobacteraceae bacterium | reverse complement strand
AGCTTTTCAGTTCTGGCAGGCTTGAGTAATCGAAAAACAACTCATCGAAGGCCGGACCACGTTGCGCTTGATCAGGTTTTTTAGGTTTGCCTGTTAGAATTAGCACAGCGGCAATTCCAAAATAAATCACCGCAGAGATAACCACAAAAGTGAGCACAAATTTGAATATTTTTGAAATGATTTTCATCAAATACCCACACTATGATTTGTATGTTTTCAACACTCTTTTTTATTTTTTGGGCATGCCAGAAACATTTTATTAATTTATGATCCCTTTTTGGCGAGAGCCGTAATCCAATTTTTTTCAGGAATGTCAAAAATCTCAACGTCAAGATATCCGGCTTCAGTTAGGAATTCACGGTATTCCTCCGGAGTATGGAGCATCATATCGCCCCATTTGGCCCATTTTAAATTTCGTTTCTCGAATTTCTCATGCTTATATACCTCATTGGTTATCAATAAGGTACCGCCCGGTTTCAGGACGCGTTTTATTTCTTTTAGGTCATCAATTAAATTCTACCAGAAATAGTAGGTTTCAAAAGCCGTGACGAGATTGAACATGCCATCGGGGAATGGCAATGATCCAGTTTTTCAAATTTATTGCCTTGTGTCCGCCCCGAGTGCGGGCTCTATGACCAGCATGTCGAAAATCCCGCTGCCGTGGATTAAGATCTCTGGCTACCCGATTCACATTGTTCTCTGGTAATAGAACTGCGCACAGGATATACGTCCCGCAGCATCGAAGTAGATCCCCTCCTTCTCTAGCAAAGCCCGCTTCATCTCAGGTCCACCCTGGTAGCCACCAAGACTACGGTCCGAGCGTATGGCTCTGTGACAGGGCACGATAATCGGAAATGGATTTTTGGCCAAAGCATTACCTACGGCCCGCGCTCCGTTCATTTTTCCCAGATGTCTTGCCATGAGCTGATAGGTACTGACGCTCCCCCGAGGAATACGGTGCTCTGCACGCAGAACAAGTTGCTGAAAATTACTACACACGTCTATCTCTACAACATCGAGTGAGAACTCGATCTCCTCTCCGTCAAGGAATCCCTCGATTGCAGTAGCTACATCGTCTATGTCTGCACAGGAAGATACCCGAGAATTCGGGTAAAGCGCGGATACCTTATCTTCAGCGGATGCCCCAGGCTTTGATAGGAAGACCTGGACGATCTTAGGATAGTCATTTATTCTGTTCCAGACGATACCTACAGATCCGAAAGGGGTCGGCTTTATGATCTTCTTGTTCATATGTCAAAGGCCGTTCTTCATCGGGAGCGGCTTTTTACGTCGGCTGAATCAGCCTTGTTATCCCGTTCTTATATTACATCATTCCTAAAGTGGCTTATTTGCCCATCATTGACTTCCAAGCAAATCGCGTCAAGAAACTCTCGGACACATTTCCCTCTATTTCTTTAAACAGGTTCAAGGGCACGGTAAAGGACAGAATATTCTTACCCAATAGTTTTCGCAGGTAGTAGCGCGCCGATATATCGGTCAGACCAATGACCGCGCGCGGGTTTTTCTGCTCAGCCTCATAAAATGGATATAACGCCAAACTGGCACAACCGGCGCAAAAAGGGATTCGCACGTTATCAATACCCGGACGGGCATAGTTGGCAAGGACCACTAGGGCCGACAACTGATCTGGGTCGACCAGGAAGGTCACTACCTCTGGTTCTTCTCCGGAAGCCAGGGATTCCATCGGCTTTATGACCACATATGGTCCTCCAGGTTCGATATTGGGAACTTCCTCAAGATACTGAGCCACCAGCTCCGGCGTTTTTCTGAACCCTTCACCCTCGGTAAATTCTTCAACCATTATTTTAGGGGTGCCGCTTTTGGTCAGTTTTTGGATCATGGCGCGGCCATGATCCCAATCCTGGTTACCAATCGAAAGAAAACGCAAAAAGCACTCTCTCCCACCCGGAAATTTTTCAGGGCATGAGGGCTCCAGGCCGAAGCCCTCGCCGGCGCCTGGACAGCCGCAAGTACCCTGGGTTAGCGCCATGGTTTTGCCCTTGGCGGCTTGGGCTACTAATAGCATGGAACATAGAGGTCTAAGCTCTTTGGCCTTTGCCGGAGGCTCCTGGGTGTAAAAAATAGCCAAAGGCGGAAATCTTAGGGACATCGCCTGTGCAATGTTTGAGCGCATGTAATTCTCCTCTTAAATGGGCTGGCAACACAACACCTTGCATAACTTTGAAGTAGACTGCCGAAAAGCCTTATTTAAGGCGGTATTGTTGTGGGATACATTGGATATCCGACGATATTGCAATAGAATACTGGATTTTAAAATGATATTCATCCCTTATTTCTTGACGTACTCGCAAATAACTGTAAGTAAAACTGAAATATCATGTAATTCTTGTAAAGCGAGACTTAATGATTTTATTTTTCTATAAAATTTGGCTCCCAGCTCACAAATGGAGCGCAAAAATAATTGCTTCACAAACTTGTTTGCTTTGTTGTGATGAAATGGTCGTGATTAGAGCCCCTATTTTCTCTTTTGAAACTGTCTGAATATGATCAAAATTGATTGCACAGTCTCTGGGCATACCATCACTTTCTGATAAGAATACTTCACTGGGGATTTGTCGAACGGTAGTTGTGATGGGTGCGACGGTGACTTCGCTGAGATACTCCAGAATTGAATCACGAGTTAGGATTAATACGGGGCGCTTTTTATCAGGAGTTTTAAATTTGTACCATCTTATTTCTCCCCTTTTCATTGATCCCCCCAATCTTGTTCATTATCCCAAACACTGAATTCATCTTTTGTCACAGGATGCAACTCATATCCTTTTCTGTGTTTCTCCTCCTGCTGCTTAATGTTAAAACTTGCTATGGCTTCTTTTAAAGCCTTTCGTGTAAAGGCCGAACGGGTAGTCTTAAGTTCCTTAACCATATTGTCAACCGATTCTACAAGATCGTCATCTAATGTCATTTGAATAGTACGCATAAAAAGCCTCCTTTTTATATGGATTGATATAGCTATAATAATCCATATAAGCACTTATGTCAAGCGGCCCTCCCTACTGCTTGCCCGCCGTCTTTCTGGCGGGTCTGCTTGGACCGAAGGCTGGGAAAATTGCATTAGGGCGTTGGAGTGAAGACCGCGACTCGGGCCGCCGCACAGGACAGAGTAATTTTTATCCGAAAGACGCGTCCTTTCGAAGAGTCCCATGCCTGCGCCTCCCACAAGTATGCACTAGTGGAGTCCCGCCCTTTGAGACTGTGTCGCAATGTCATTGCGAAGGAGCCCCAGGCGACGAAGCAATCTCTTAAGGCGTCGAAATTAACGGGATTGCC
>CAZUHR010000394.1:0-3314 GCA_964620335.1 uncultured Desulfobacteraceae bacterium | reverse complement strand
GCACTGAGCGAGCATTATCAGGAGATGTCCTCCTTGCATATGCGGGACCTTTTCGCCCGAGATCCCATGTCCTTGAGCCCCGACTCCGTCATGAAGATCACTTTCAAGATAAAGGAGATGGAAAAAGAGCATTAGGAATAAAACAACCCTTGAACAGGGTGAGAGGAGGAGTTGAAATGTATTATCATTGCATTCTTGTCCCTTTGGATGGATCAAAAAGGGCCGAGGCTATACTACCACACGTTGAAGAGCTTGCCATGCGCTTTGATGCCAGGGTGATTTTCCTGCATGTGGTTGAGCCGCCACCAATAATTACAGATTCTGAAATTATAGATTCTGGGGCCTCTTACCTGGAAGGATTTCAGGAACGAATGGAAGAGATGAGAAAACAGGGCGGCCTTTACCTGGAAAGCGTGCAGGGGAAATTTAGGGAAAAAGGTATTGAATCCAAGGTGCAAGTCAGCTACGGACCTGTCGTTGAGGGGATTATTGACATAGCGAAGAGCCAAGAAGCGGACCTTATTGCGATCGCGAGTCACGGCAGGAGCGGGCTCTCCATGGTTTTTTATGGGAGTGTCGCCGCAGGCATTCTGCACCGGGCAGACCGGCCATTGCTTGTCGTCCGATCAGATTAGCAGAATAACAGCCGCTTGATTCCATTGAACGGACTTCAAACGCGGGGGAAGGCTAATGAGTGGACAAAGAGCCAAAGTGGAAAAACTTGGCCTGAAGGAATTGGTTGCCATGGGTGTGGGCGGGATGGTGGGTGGCGGGATCTTTTCCGTCCTGGGACTTTCGGTGGCACTTGCCGGACATGCAGCGCCCGTCGCATTCGGTCTGGGTGGCCTTATTGCCCTTTTGACCGCATTTTCCTATGCTCGCCTAGGTCTTGCTTTTCGATCGGATGGTGGCAGTTTTACATACCTGGAACACGCATTCAGACACAGGAACATCTCCGGGATGGGTGGGTGGCTCCTGCTCACCGGATATATCGGCACCCTTGCCCTCTATTCATATACATTCGGCGTTTACGGGGCGGCCATGTTCGGCCAAAGTCTCCCTGCCATGCACCACCTGCTGGAATCCCTGGTTCTCCTTTTATTCCTCGGCGTCAACCTGTATGGGGTAAGAGCGGCAGGGAAGAGTGAAGATGTGATCGTTATGGTCAAAGTCCTGATCCTCGCACTCTTTGCCGTTGCAGGGCTCTTCTATGTAAAGGCAGATCACCTTCTCCCAGTCTTCAACCTGGGGAAGACCGGGGTCCTCATGGGAGCAGCGCTGATCTTCGTTGCCTACGAAGGCTTTGAATTGATCCCCAATGCGGTTAATGAGATGGAAGATCCCGAGGCAACACTGAGAAAGGCGATCCTCATCTCTGTTTTAGTCACTATCGCCATTTATATCCTGGTTTCTCTGGTGGCTGTTGGGAATCTCCTTCCGGCAGATATCAGCAAGTATAAAGAGTATGCCCTTGCGGTGGCAGCGAAGCCGTTCCTTGGCAAATCCGGATTCATGCTCATAGGATTGGGGGCATTGCTCTCCACTGCATCGGCCATTAATGCGACCCTTTTCGGAACGGCTCGGCTCGGCATGGTCATGGCCCAGGAATCCGAGTTACCGAGGGTCTTCTCCCATAAAGAACGAACAAAAGATATCCCTTACGTGAGTCTGATCTTTATTTCGGCTCTCACTCTGCTCTTTGTTAATACCACAAACCTTACGATCATATCATCTTTTGCCAGTTCCACGTTCCTCCTGATCTTCACGGCCATCAACCTATCTGCCATACGACTTCGGAAAAAGATCGGCATGCATATCTTCGTCCCCCTGGCAGGCCTGCTTTTATCGCTGGCTTCATGGGTTGCGTTGATTGTCTATCTTTGTAAGACTGACCGGAAGGCTCTGGATTGGATGGGGACTCTGTACCTCTGCGTCATAATAGCAGAATTGTTATTCAGTGAAAGGAGAGTGCTTTTCAAAAAGAAGGCCTGATTTGGCTTACCGACCCTCTAATTCTCAAGGTGCTCTGCGATCTCCACCAACGTCTTCTTTAACCTTCCCCAGTCTATCTCCATGCGATTTAGTTCCTTGGGGTAGATATAGGCCCTTTGCAGATCGTTCCTGGCCTTCTTGACATCTTCGAACAGGGCATTTATGTGAACATACGCATGATGCAGATCCTGTTGAAATCCATTTCCATCATGGCGCCTGGCAGACAAAGAACAATCGCTTGCCATTACACTCACATCAGCCTCCAATCGTTTCAAACAACTTATGATATCTTTCAGGTCTTTTTCTTCTCCACGAAAGGCCCAGGCAGAATGATCTTGCTCCAGCTTATCTAGTTCCGATTTAAGCCTTTGGTTATCCTTCGCGAGCTTCTGGATATCTCCTTTCAATCCACATGCCATAACGTACCTCCTTCACTTTTGGGTTCATATTTCCATAAGGGGGCCCAGTTGCCTTTTACATATATAATATGCACCGAATCTTTCAAGAATCTTTCAAGAAGATTACATTTTGGAAAGCTTTTTCAGATGAGCGTCATCCTGGTAGCGGAGGACAGGCAATATGGGAAGCCTATGGGAAAGGCATTTCTTACCTGGACACAACACCTTTCAAACCTCCGGATACCAATGATGCGACATTTATGAGAATTCGCGGCAGGAAGAAACCGCCGGGAGCGGCAAGATATTTTGGGGCCCAGAGCGGGCCGAACTTCTCCTTATAGTCGCGCAGCCCCTGGAAATTATAGAAATGTTCTCCATGGCGAAAGAGGAAGGCTCCGGCTCGGTCCCATAGGGGTGCCAGGCGATGTTCACGGAGTCCGGACATTGGCGCCATCCCTAAATTAAACCACACGTAATGCTCTTGCTTTCCCCAAAGCATAAGCTGAATGAAAAGATAGTCCATAACACTGCGATGGATATCCGGGAGGTAACGCATAAGATCGACAGTGAGTTCTTCCTTTTCTGCACTGAGCAAGATGTTGGCAAAGGCAACTATTCTTTCTCCCTTTCTCACAATACCCGCCGGAAACCGTTTCAAGTAGTCAGCATTGAAAAACCCTAGAGAAAAGCCTTTTTCTCTTGTATGTTTTTCTGCTAGCCAGGCATCCGAAACAGTCTTGAATTCAGGCAGCATTTTAGGCACATCTTCCTGGTGAACTATTTCAAAGATATAGCCCTCTCTTTCTAATTTATGAAGGGTATTACGAAACCCCCTACGGGCGTTTCCTGTCAGTAAAAAATCTTCCAGAAAAACCCGGGCCTCCTCTCCCAACTTCATCGGGCTCAGCCCAAGATCGAGATAGA
>CAZUHR010000393.1:0-3340 GCA_964620335.1 uncultured Desulfobacteraceae bacterium | reverse complement strand
TGGGAGCCGCATCTTTCGATATATATAATATACTCTGTCTTTCAGGAGACCATCAGAATTTCGGTGACTGTCCCCAGGGTCAGAATGTCTTTGATATCGATTCCATGCAATTGATCCAGACTGTAAGGCTGATGAGAGACGAAGGAAAGTTTTTGGGAGGGGATGATATCAAACGACCGCCGCAGATGTTTGTAGGGGCTGCGGCAAATCCTTTTGCCGATCCCTTTGAGATCCGTGTGCCGAGGCTGGCAAAAAAAATTGCAGCCGGGGTCGAATTTATACAGACCCAGTGTATCTACAACCTGGATAAATTCGAACTTTGGATGAAACAGGCTCGTGATAGGGGCCTCCATGAAAAGGTCTATATCCTGGCCGGCGTCACGCCCTTTAAATCCGCCGGCATGGCCAAATATATGAAAAACCGGGTCCCGGGTATGGATGTGCCGGATGATGTAGTAAAACGCATGAGCGGCGTACCCAAAGAAAAACAGGCCGAAGAAGGAATCAATATCTGCGTGGAATCCATTCACCGGTTAAAAGAGGTTGAAGGTGTGAGAGGTTTTCACATCATGGCAATTGAATGGGAAGACAAAGTCCCCGAAATCGTGGAACGCAGCGGTCTTTATCCGAGACCGGATATTAATTAGTGCTCATAATTTTGGTTGCGAATAGCAATCTGTTTTGATAGGTTTATTTTTACAAAAGAAAAACCAAAAGGAGGTTTTACTATGGCAAAAAAATATATCCTGGTAATCGACGATGATCCGGATCTGGTGGAAACTGTTGCCATGATGTTGGAAAGCAGGGGATTTGAGGTGGGTCGTGCCTATGATGGGATAGAAGGTGAAGAGTCTATCAAGGAACGCCGACCGGATCTGATTATCCTGGATATCATGATGCCACGCAAGGATGGCTATGTACTCTGTGCCGAGTTAAAGGCAAACAAAGAAACCGCCGATATTCCCGTCGTACTGCTGACGGCCGTTGGGGAAGCGGTTCCCACCACCAGTTACACCCACGCGGACGGCATGTCCACTGAGGCGGATGACTACATCCCCAAACCGATTGATACCGACGGCTTGTTAGAAGTGATTAATGGATTATTGTGACCTTCCACTTACACGCATCCGGTAGTGTCGTGGAGTTGAGTGCTTGATGATATGAACGCTTCTACAAGACTTGGGGGGTTCAAGATCCTAAATGAGGTCATTTGGATTTCAGTGATCCAGCCGAAAGGCCACAAGTTTCCAATGGCATTATCCAATCTCATGGCCTCGAAAAAATTAAATCTCCCTTTCCTGACATGCGGGGAACAAAACCGGGCCTGGGGTATAAACCTTGTAGTGGACGCCCAAGTCGAGAAAAAAGCCCTGGGCCTTATTGAAAAGGAATTCGGTGATATAAACCTGACCACTGCCAAAGGCGCCATACTATCGATTTTTCCCCACAGGAGTAAGCCTGAGATCATAGGCGCCCTCTTTGATCTGTTGGGTAAACTGGGGGACCAGCCAATAGCCTTTGCCAATTCTCCTTCAGCTATCTCAGCGGTTTTGAGCAAGGACGTCATCAATGAAGCCACCTCTGCCCTGTTTGGTCCTTTCCAGTTCGGACCCTATCGAACTCCTGCAGACTGGAGACTTGCCCAGAAGGGAAAAGAACAACTCTATAAGGAGGTAGTTGCCTCCTACCAGGAAAAAAAACCCAAGGTATATGGCCTGGAGTGGCAGGATAAGCAGGAACTTCTTCACGTAAAACTGGACAGCGCCAACTTGAGTAAAATGGGCACTGTCTTTAAAAATTTTGCCCGGTTAGGACTGGTTCTCACCTTTCTTATCTCAAGGCCTTCAAAAGAAAAAGGCAAGGGAAACCTGTTTTTTTGCCTTCCTGAATCAGAAAAAAACGACTATATCAGCATGATTGAGAAATTGCTCCCTGAGGCCTCAACTGTGGAGGATTCATCCGTAGCCTCGTTTTCCATGAACGGACCACATTTTGGTGATCGGTACGGAATAACCAGCGAATTGCTTATGGCCCTCGATCAAGCACAGGCAAATCTTCTGGGTCTGAGCTGTTCTATCCACTCCATCACGGGAGTCCTGCCTTCATACCAGATACATTCGGCAATAGAGGCTATTCAAGGCTGCTTTGAAGTTCCTACGGTCATTAAAAAGACCAATAGCCAATCCTGACACACGGCGGCATTGTTTGACACATATCCATTTCTTAATTATAATTTATGCCATATCAACTCAAAGACCTGACCAATCTTTTGTTATCGTTTATAAGTGATTACATACAATATAGATTCAGCCGGTTCACGTTAATGGATTCTCACATTGTCAAACCCAAGGGCATGGGACTCTCCAGGTGTAAAGATTTATTAGAAAACTCCGGCGGTTTCAACGGCTGGAATGACTTGTTATAGGTACAAATCTGGCAACGGAATGAAAGCAGGGAGCTTAACCAATGCTCAATCAAGAGCCCTCAATCATCAACATCGGTATCGTTGGCGGGGCTCCATTCTGTAAAGAGATCATCAAGAAATCCGCTCTGGATTACAGGAAAGAGCCTGTCAACGCCCGCTTTGTTGCTGTGGCCGATCCAGATTCTCAATCGCCTGGTATGGTCCTTGGCAGGGAACTGGGCCTGATAACCGTCAGCGACTATCACGAACTATATGACCCCCGTCATAATATTCACCTTATTATCGTTCTGATTCCAGAACAACATATCCTTGAGGACATTTTAAAGACCAGGCCGTTGAATATCCGTGTCCTCTCCTACCACGTTTTTGAACTTTTCTGGAGAGCCATCAGTTCGCAAGAACGCAAGTTAAGGGCGAGAACCGAAGAAATGGAGACCATCCTGAATGCCATCCAGGAGTTCATCCTGGTCATCACCCCCGACAGGGAAATTCTCGAAGTCAACGAGGCATTTCAAGAAAAAATCGGTTATTCCCGTGAAGAGGTAGTCGGAAGGAAGTGTTATGAAATCTTCCAGAAAGCTGAACAGCCGTGCGACAGAGGAAATGTTGTCTGTCCCTTACAAGAGGCGATAAGGAACAAAAGGCCAAGCCAGCAGGTCCGGACCTGGGTAGCCTCCGATGGCAAGCGGCGTTACGTTGAAGTAAGCGTCTATCCTATCTGGGAAAAGGATGGTAAGATTTCAAAGCTCTTAGAGATCAGCAGGAATATTACGGATCGAAAAAAGCAGGAGGAGCAAATCACTCGACGTCTTGAGGAGATGGTTGAGAAACGAACTCGGCAGTTGAACGAAAGTAATGCAAAACTTATCCACCAGGACAAGATGGCCTCCCTGGGTAAATTATCGGCCTCGGTTG
>CAZUHR010000392.1:0-3342 GCA_964620335.1 uncultured Desulfobacteraceae bacterium | reverse complement strand
ATGATCAGTTGAGGCCGGTTGATATGACATCCATTCTGTTTTAATTAAGCACTGTCGCCCCGCTAACGCGGGATAAGAAATGGTTTTATGATATAAGCTAATACCAAGGCGGAATCGTTCTAAATTGCTGGGTTATAAGTGTAAGGCATCACGAAATAAAAGTCAAAATCGGTTTGTGGTATGGGGTGAGTTTTGCCAGGGTGTAGGGGGGCAGATGGTTTAACATATTGATATTATTATAACCGGGAGTGAATAACTTGAGGAAATTATAAGCAAAAGGTGCGAAAAAGATAAGGAATTGACAAGGAATTTAATTTGAGAAATTTGGCCGGTTCTGGGCAGTTTTTTGCAGATGGTTTGAGAAAAAATCGCGACTACACATTGACTTGCCAGCCGCACTTTCCATTGGGCGTCATTCAGTTGTAGTTAGGTCTTTATTATGTAACATTGTGAAGTCTCACGATGTATTGTTGAGAGAGCAGATGTTTATGTTTACTATTTCGATATATCGAGGGTCTAGTATGTCTCTTTGGATAGAGCGATTTATCCCTTATGTATTTATCTGAACGGCTATCGCAAGAACAAAACAAGCGGCACCGCGATACCACAAAGATCGCGATAATATGTTGGTCATTAAAGTCTGTTCCCTTTGTTTTTTGTTTAAGTTGAACATGCTCGGCGTTAACCAAGTCTTCATTGATCTCATAAGCACGCCTAGCGTCTTTCAAACGGCGGAAAAGGCGTAAATATTTATGCGCTTTCAACAGTTCTTTTTTATATTTAGTTCCGCCGTAGACTATGTGGCCATCTCCTTTGGTAACCCAATGGCAAACCGGTTCAAAGTCTTGATGAGACTTAGAATTCTGGTTAAAAACGGGGGCGAGGGCATTCGTGTCTATGACGATACACATATTAAATTTCCAAGAGGCGTATTTCTTCTCTAATAAAAAAATCGCGAAAGTTTTTTGGTTGATTTTCAGGATACTGCCCTTTTTGATTTATTTGCATAGGATATACTTTGTTTCCTTCCTCAGTGCGCTCAAAAAAAACAACTTGACATCCACTTGGACCGCGCGCGTCCTTAAGACGTAAACGAAAGCGGTCGATTAAGTAGTCACTATGAGTTTCCACTAAATAATGATGTTGACGTTCTTGCACCATAAAGTGCATTAATTCTCCAAGCGATGCCTGAGCCCGTGGATGGAGATGAACTTCTGGTTGCTGGATTGCAAACCAATGACCCTTTGGACGAGTAAGCATCTCAATAACTACTGGAAGAACTTGAGAAACACCATAGCCCACATTTTTTATATTTAGACGGGCCCCATAGAATTCGATTTGCACCTCGAATGGTGCAGATGGATCTTTTCCAAATGAATGGGGCACAACTCTCGTGAAAAGACCACTTGACTCGCCGAATGACTTTAGCAAATCAACTAATTTCTGTACCTTATCCCTGGAACCGAGCGTTTTCCTGATGATATAAGGCGTGTGGTCACCTTCTGGAGTGAAGTCTGTTTTGAATCCATCGTAGGTTCTCTGAGGTTTTGTACGGATGGGCGCAAGCCAAGTAAGATTAAATTTTATTGGGATGTCAGGTAGAAAAGGTATTTCGCTTCTCTTCTTTGGCTTTTCTATTGATTGGATCAAGGTATTAATTATAGGGAGGGGTGGATGTGGAGCAAAACTACTAGGCAATTGCCTAAAGCCTTTTCTATCCGTCAAGTCTTCGTTAAAAATATCAAGGAAAAATTGAAGGAATGCATCTTCCTTTTCAAAATTCTGGAATCGATCAATCAGTTTGAACCGTGCAGTCTTCGAAAGAAAAAGGACCTTTAGTATCTGTCCCTTCCTATATAAAACATAACGGGCTAGTTTAGGCATTCCTTCTTCGTTTCTGAAGGTCATAAGTGCAAAGCTGTGGCGAAGTTTATAATCTTTCTCTTCCTTTTCCGACAGCATATTGAGAAATCCAACCGTGAAGCGATTTCGGATGTGGCTTGCAACTGAAACTATATCATTGAAGCCACCAAGGTTCGAAAATTCGCCGGGGGAGAAATCTTGTGTGAACCAGAACTGAGGCGTTGAAATCAGTGCTAGAAGAGTAAGGAATGAACTCTTGCCGGTACTGTTCTCGCCTACAAGGAAATTGGCGTTTCTAATAGGGATAATTGTCTCCTTGAAACCTCTAAAGTTATCCATGAAAATATAATTCATGATATTTCCCTTCTTTATCAAAAGATCCGATATTTGTTGATTAGGCGCAGCCTTTAGGATGTCGCCTGCGCCTCGGCAGATAATTAATTCAAGATTTAGATTCCTCCAATCATTGTGCTTTTTTCCGAATTAATGTTGGGAATTCAAAAATAAATTTAAGGAGCATTTCAATGAACAACAAAAGCTCTTCTGCGTCTTCCTTCTTCATAATAGCTATTTCATGTGTAGCCTCGTTTCCTTTCGTTCGTACATAATCAACCCATTCTTTACCATCAGGGGGAATATAGTTTTTATCCGCAAGAAAATTGACATAATCTATAAAGGCCATCCCTTCCTTAGCACCCTTTGAAACAGCAATATTCATCAAAAGTTTTCTACTACAGAGGACTGATGCAGTGAACGAATTAACGGCAATACATTGTCTCGCTTCATTATAAAGATTTGCCACTGATTCATCAGGGATATTATGGACAGCGTTGCCAAATGGGACGCCGGGAGTTTGCTTCCCATTAATATCAAAATAGGTGGGGTTATTACATTCATGGCAAATGTAAATACTGCCCCATTTCGTATTGTTTAACATGCAGTAAAAGCCCTTTTCTGAAGCAAGCGGATTTCCACAATATCCACAAGTGTAAGTATGTGATGGAATTGTCATAATATTTTTCCATTCTATTGCCATAGATTCCTCCCAAAAATTATAAAATCCATATCCAAGTCTAATAAGACGAGTCTTATAAGCTACAGCAATTCTCTTACTCAATTAATACATATTGGCGAGTCGTTTTCCGGAAACAGGTCGGTATCCCTCAGATTTTCTGTCCGTAAATAAACTCCTTAATGAATGCGATAAAAAACCCCACCTCTCTGTGTGAGAAATGGGGTTTTGTTCGCTAATCCATACTGCCCTCGATTTACAGGTTAACACAATAAATCATTAGAATTTTATCATAAAAACTCTCATTTTGGCAAGATAATATGATGCTTGGTGGTGGGTCAGTTTGAAAGAATTGTAGTTCGAGTTTAAGGGATGTTTTTATCTAAACCGTCAAAATTGATGCGTCTTATCTGCAAGTGTAAAACGGTAACGATACGGTCTGTTTTCATAAACAAAATCATCTACAT
>CAZUHR010000391.1:0-3360 GCA_964620335.1 uncultured Desulfobacteraceae bacterium | reverse complement strand
TTAGGTGGTGTATCGATTACCTCGGGGTAGGATTCAAAGGCCTGCTCCATATGGGGGGACATACGGTGGCCCGAAGTTGTGCGACGTCCACCTATAGCGGTTCGGCTATCGTAAACAAAGAACTGACCAAGCTCAAGGAACTGGGTGTTAAGGTCGAAACAGGAGCATACCTTGAAAAGATCTTCCGGGATAAGAACGGAAGGGTCTTAGGTGTTCAGGCGAGGGAAAATTACAGATTTCCGAAAGAGGACAGCGGGAAGGTAAAAACGATCAAGACAAAAAAGGCGCTTGTCATGGCCACGGGCGGCTTTTCCAATGACGTTACCTTCAGGATGACCCAGGACCCTAAATTGATAAAAAAGGTAATGTCCACAAACCAGCCTGGCGCAACGGCCGAGGGGCTCAAAGAACTTTTGAAGATCGGCGCAACTCCGGTTCAGCCCTCCTGGATACAGCTCGGTCCATGGGCAAGTCCGGATGAAAAGGGATTTGGACTAGGCCCTCACTTTGCATCCGGCCCGGTCTTCTCGTATGGCATCATGGTGGATCCCGCAACGGGCAAGCGGTTTATCAGCGAGCTTGCAAACCGCAAGATCCGGGCGGACGCTATTATCAGGACCGGTCATGCTGCTATAGGCATCTCCGACCACGAAGGTGCGCAAAAGTGTGGCGGCCCTCCGGGTACTTTGGAAAAACTCCTCGAACGCAGTGTAGTCAAGAAATACGATACCCTTGAAGCCCTGTGCAAGGCACACGACATTCCTTATGAAACCGTCGTGGAAAGTGTGGAGAAATATAATTCCTATATAAATACTGGCACAGACAAAGAGTTTGGACGATACATACAGAAAGATGCCAAACCCATGGTCAAGGCCCCTTTTTACGCCATCCGGCTCTGGCCCAAAGTCCATCACACCATGGGTGGAGTACAGATTAACACCAAGGCCCAGGTTATTGGATTGGACGAGGAGCCTATCAAGGGACTTTACGCCGCTGGTGAAATTACAGGTGGTGTACATGGAGCCGTTCGTCTGGGAAGTTGTGCCGTAGTGGACTGTCTGGTCTTCGGCCGTATTGCAGGAAAAAATGCGGCAGCTGAGAAATCCTGGAGTTAAAGCTCCGTTCCGATCAAGGTTGAGAAGGGGCGTTCGAAAGGACGCCCCTTCCAGGCTTGCAAACATTATTTTTTTATCTTCCATCATTTTGTCCAGATAATGCATGTAGGGAGAAAGGCCATGAAAGGCATATATAGGATATTAAGGTGTTCTGGAAATTGCGGGTGGGGTATTACACTTCTGACGGCGATTTGCTTAACGCTTTTATCAACTACTTCCTCCGGTACAGGGCCTGTTAAAACGAGCAAACACAAAAAATATGCGGAATTGACCTGCAACGATTGTCATTTGAAAACAAAACCAGAACCGCTTACAACGGAGCAGTGTCTCTCCTGTCACGGGAGCCTTGAGAAAGTAGCCGAGGCTACAAAGGATTTAGACCCCGATCCTCACAATTCTCCTCATTACGGACCGGAACTTGATTGCGATCTGTGCCACCATGAACATTCCGTTTCTGAGAACTTCTGCGCGCAGTGCCACGAATGGGAATTGACTGTTCCCTGACCGCGGCATTCCCGGATATCCGCCCGGCGAGTGTGACAGGGCGGTCAAAGATCTACATTACAACCTATCAATATACCCCAGCTCTTTGAGTCTACAAAGAATCTTCATAGCACTTTCGTCTTCCGTCTCCCTGTCAGTTTCGCAGATCACTTCCGGATTTAATGGGGCTTCGTAAGGGTCAGATATACCCGTGTACGAACTACATCCCCATCAAGGACTTCATGTCTAATCTTACAGTGGAGAAACTCATTAGAAACCGTCCTGGCGAGGGTGCTTTTACCTGAACCGCAAAGTGAATCCTTTTCACATGAAGCTGGACATACACTTAACCTCATGATGAGCTTGCTAACCGATGGTTGTCTAATAACATATTTGAGCCAGAGATATTAATTGGCCCCGTTTTGAATAATCACTTTTTGTTCACACTTGAACCTTGAATGACACGTTCAGTCTTGTTCGATATGTTTTTACTTTTCCATTTTCAACGGTTACATCAAGTCTCGTGACTTCTGCAATCCTCAACTCCTCAAGAGTCTTTCCTGCTGTCTCAATTGCAGCCCTTGCGGCATCTTCCCATGATTTTTCACTTGTCCCTACAAGTTCAATAATCTTATATGTGCTGTTAGCCATAATTATTCTCCTCTGGTAAAGGTTAACGGCTCGTCTTTATGTGCATAGTAGATTTTAATTGCTTTCTTTTGTTAGTATCCGTCAATACAGGTAAAAAGTTTAATTTGTCTCCGACACACGAGCCTCATCTTTTTGTATTAAGCTGCTCTCTTTTGCGTAAGTCCTTGCCTGGCCAAACTGGCTTTCAATACAAAAGTAAGGGCAGCGCCAATTATAAGCAACACCCCAGCCGTAATGAACGATGAGTTAAACGTTCCGCTGCTGGCCCTCAACATCTGGGAAAGGCGGCCCATTACAAATCCGCCTACTCCCCAGGCCGTAAAAACAATTCCGTAATTCATGCCGAAATTTTTCAGTCCCCATAGATCCTTTGTATAGGACGGGAAAAGCGACAAATTTGTCCCATAATTGAACCCTATAAACGTAGCAGTCAGTACAAGAAGGATAGGGCTTGTGTTTTCAGCACCAAAAATGGGAATGGCGAAAAACATCAAAAAGGCCTGAAAAAGAAGCATGATAATAAGCGTGTAACTACGACCGATCCTGTCTGATAGAATTCCTGCAATGACTCGACCAGCTGCATTTCCAATGGCCATGATTGCAACCACAAGAAAGGCTAATTCTCCCATACTCTGCTTTGCCATCCCGGCAACACTTCCAATCACCATCAATCCTACACCAGCTCCTATAAAAAAGATAAACCACAGGATATAGAAATCGGCCTTCTTCATTATTTCCGAGATTTTAATATCCCTTTTCATTTCTACTGCCTTTGACGCCTGGATTATTGAAACGCTCTCCGGGAGCCACCCGGCAACAGTAGGGGTTAGACGTATTCCTTCTTTTTCTTCACTGACCGTGGTACCCGCCTCTTCGGGGACATAACCGGCCGGTGGATTCACAAGAAGCATTGAAAGCCCGCATACAACAATCAGGAATGCAATTCCGAAGAACAACATGGCATTTTGCAGACCCCAGATCCTCAATAGGTATTTTGAAAGTGGTGCAATATATACCGATGCAAGGCCGAAACCGGAGACGACCAACCCTGCGATCAATCCTGTTTTTGCAGCAGGAAACCACTTGAGCCCGGGCGGCGTGGCGGCTGAAT
>CAZUHR010000390.1:0-3375 GCA_964620335.1 uncultured Desulfobacteraceae bacterium | reverse complement strand
TTGAAACGCATATGTCGTTTTTGGAGATGCTTGATGTGGTTAATGAAAGGCTTACTCTTGAGGGAAAAGAACCGATCGAGTTCGATAATGATTGCAGGGAAGGGATCTGTGGGATGTGCGGGGCCGTGGTAAATGGTATTGCGCACGGACCTGAAAAGGGCATGACCTTGTGCCAGCTTCACATGAGGAAATTTTGTGACGGAGATATAATTGCTGTTGAACCATGGCGGGCAAGGGCATTCAAGGTTGTAAAGGACCTGATCGTTGACCGCAGTCCTCTGGACAAGATTATCCAGGCAGGTGGGTTTGTTTCCACAATAGCAGGCGGTGCACAGGACGGAAATGCCATTCCCATATCCCAGGAAATTGCGGAAAAAGCCATGGATGCCGCTGCCTGTATAGGATGCGGAGCGTGTGTTGCCGCATGCCCCAATGCCTCCGCCATGCTTTTTGTGGGTGCCAAGATATCCCAGCTGGCGCTTTTGCCCCAGGGAAAACCCGAAGCTGCAAGAAGGGCGCTTTCGATGCTGCGGAAGATGGATGAACTTGGTTTTGGCAACTGCAGCAACGAGACCGAGTGTGAGGCCGTATGCCCGAAGGAAATCTCAATTGCCAATATAGCCCGCTTCAACCGGGAATTTTTAAAGGCGGGGTTCGGTTCGTCTGAAAGATAGCATGGGAATAAGTTTGGAATCGAATGACACTGCCTGAAATATTTATCCCTCAACAATGCATTTCTGAGGCGACCACTTTCCGGGATATTTACCGATCAAAGAGATTATTATTCCCGAACCAATTGATAGTCAGACAAAAGGTTTTTAATGGTTGGCTTTTTTCTTGACATGTAAAGGCAATTTGTCTATGACCTCCTTCAATAGTTGGTGCTTAATTGCTCAAAAAGTCAGCGTTTTCAAACAGGTAAGGTCCTTTGAGCAATCCCGGCCATGAAAGAAAGAACGCCATATGAGCTTAGAGAATCTCTTATCGAATAAAAGGTCCAATATCATAAAGAAGTGGCGCGATGTTATCATTGAAACATACCCAGGCGACACTCAGAGATTTTTGAGGAAAGAAAAGGACCAATTCGCAAATCCGGTAGGATATGTTATTGGCAAGGAAATAGAGGGCCTTTATGATGAGCTGATAAAGGGGGGGAAAATCGATAAGATCTCCACCTGCCTTGATAATATTATTAGGGTCAGGGCTGTCCAGGATTTTCGGCCTTCCGATGCTATTGGTTTTGTCCTTGAGTTGAAAACGGTCATAAGAGGAGAGTTGGGGGATAAAGTCCCGATGAACGGGCTTTCTGTTGATCTTCGTGCCCTCGAAGACAGAATAGACAGTGCTGCGCTTCTGGCCTTTGATATTTACTCGAAATGCCGACAGGAGATCTATGAAATCCGAGTCAATGAAGTAAAAAATCATTTAGGCAAATTATTAAAGCAGGCAAATTTGACAATTGAGATACCGGAATAAAAGCCGGATATCTGAGATGGTAAAGTCAATATTGGGACTGTAAATATGGAGTGAGGTAACAGCTTATGAATTTTGTATTGAGCATCCTGTTTTCCGGGTTTGCAGTTATGATCGTTGTTTTGATTCCCTGGGTAGGTGTTTGGGCGTTTGATCTGAAATTCCTTTTCGGGATTGTTGTGCCTTATGCTGCCATGGCCACCTTTTTTATCGGCATTGTGGTCCGTGTACTGGATTGGGGGCGTTCACCGGTCCCGTTCCGCATCCCGACGACTGCAGGGCAGGAATGGTCTTTCCCATGGATCAAACGAAATTCCGTTGATAACCCTAAGGGTCTGGGCGGCGTGATTGTCAGGATGATTTTCGAGGTGTTTTTGTTCCGGTCGTTATTCAGAAATACCAGCCTTGAGTATAGGAATGCCGATGGAGGTCTTAAGGTCAACTATGAATGGGAGAAGTGGCTGTGGCTGGCAGCGCTGGTATTCCACTACTCCTTTTTAGTTATATTTTTAAGACATTTCCGGTTTTTCCTTGAACCTGTGCCGGCATTTGTCACCCTGCTTGAAAGTCTTGACGGATTTTTGCAACTGGGGATTTTACCGCTCAACGGTTTGGGCATCCCCGATGTGTACATAACCGACCTTCTTTTGCTTGCGGCCGTGACCTACCTGTTCCTCAGAAGGCTTTACCTCCCCCAGATGCGTTACATATCTCTTCCTGCGGATTATTTTCCACTGTTTTTGATCCTGGCCTTGGGACTAACAGGTGTGCTGATGAGATATTTGATAAGGGTGGATATTACGGCTGTCAAAGAGCTTGCCATCAGCCTTTTTAAATTCAGCCCCACGGTACCGGAAGGTATTGGAGTGATCTTTTTTATCCATTTGTTTGTCTTGAGCGTTCTGATCGCCTATTTCCCGTTTAGCAAATTGATGCACTTTGCGGGCGTTTTCCTCAGTCCAACAAGAAACTTGTCCAACAACAACCGTTTTGTGAGACATGTGAATCCCTGGAATTATCCTGTGGCAACCCATACCTATGAGGAATATGAGGATGAATTCAGGGAACATATGATAGAGGTTGGGCTCCCGGTAGAGAAGGGAATTGAACCTGAAGCAAAAGAAGAAGAAGCTGAAAAGGAGTAAATATGGCAGATACACCAAAACCGGATGAACTATCTAAGGTAGATCACACCCCGCCTTTATTTAAGGGTTGGATGGACACGCCGGTCGCAATAAAACCAGGCATCTACTGCTATGGTTCCAAACCTAAAGATCTCAAATACGTTGATTTTCCAAACCCAAGGGACTGGAGTCCTGCGGAAGAGGACTGGAAATTGCCTGAAAACTGGCAAGAGATCGTGCATGAGGGTTTCAAGGACCGGCTCGACAGGTTTCGATCGGTCAAGCTTTTCATGGATATTTGCGTGAGGTGTGGGGCCTGTGCGGACAAATGCCATTTCTTCATCGGTTCCGGTGATCCCAAGAATATGCCGGTTCTCAGGGCCGAGCTTATCCGATCCGTTTACAGGAAAAATTTTACCACGGGCGGGAAACTCCTCGGAAGGTTTGCGGGGGCAAGGGACTTAGACGAAGATGTCCTTAAGGAATGGTGGTATTACCTTTACCAATGTACTGAATGCCGGCGTTGCTCTCTATTCTGTCCGTATGGGATTGATACGGCTGAAGTCACGATCTTCGGGAGGGAACTTACGAATTTACTGGGTCTCAATACCGACTGGATTGCAGCACCTGTAGCCAATTGTTACCGAACAGGAAATCACCTCGGCATTCAGCCCCATGCATATAAAGATATGCTTGAGTTTTTTACGGACGAGATTGAGGATATAACCGGCCTCAGAATGGAGCCTGACTATAACAGGAAGGGCGCTGAGATCCTTTT
>CAZUHR010000389.1:0-3382 GCA_964620335.1 uncultured Desulfobacteraceae bacterium | reverse complement strand
CCACCGCCATCATAGAAGTGCCTTAGGGCTTCGCCAACATACGCCTCTTCCAAGACGCCCTTAAGTGGCGCATACTCTGATTCTTTCGTCAATTGCCCCATTAAACCCAGGATCTGCATTGCCCAATTGGAAAACTTAAGCATTGCCTCATCATGAATCACTTTCACTATAGCTTCAATGCTTAAAGCATCCAGACCTTTACTCTGCATCCACGCTACACGGTAAGTAAGAAGGCGAACTGCATGTAAATCAATCGCCATGCCTGCTATCTTCTGCCGAACCAGCGGATCCTGCCTCAAGCTTTGTCTCTCTTTAACATACTTGATAAGCATATCGAACCCTCTCTGTAAGGTGCCCAGACGGCGGGCCCGGCCTTTATTCCAATACCAGACCTTGTTTTGCATGAGGCAATCCCAGCCATGATTCTCCCGACCGAGAAGATCTTCTTTAGGAACCTTCACGTCGTCAAAAAAGGCTTGGTTCGTTTTCCAGCCAGCCATGCTTACCAAGACGCTACAGGTTATGCCAGGCGCTGTGTTCTCCAAGAGAAACATGCTGAGACCTTCCCCTGGCGGCGTAAGCGGATCAGTTTTAGCCATTACCAGCATTAGTATGGGTATGGAATACTTTGGTGCGGGCTGGATAAAACTCGCAAACATCTTTTGCCCATTGAGTATGTAATGGTCACCCTCACGAACTGCGCGCATTTGAATTTGTGCCAGATCACTACCAGCCTCTGGTTCCGTAAAGACTCCCGTAGCTTGAATTTCGCCTCTTATTATTCTGGGCAGGTAACGACTCTTCAACTCCTCGCTCCCACAGTTTGCAATAAGCTGACCAACTAAAACGTTTGTCGGGTATAAACTGCCGACCGGCGCTCCTGCATATCCCAATTCTTCTGACACAATGGCTTCACATATGGCATCCTTACCTTGACCACCGAACTTCTTGTCATACAGAAAGCCTAACCAGCCCCTTTCGCCTAGTTTGCGGTATAAAGAGGGCGAATAACCTGGAGCAATTTCTGAAACAACTTCGCCCCATGGCTTATTCTTTAAAAAGCTACGAACCTCTTCTCTCAACTTTCGCTGCTCATTATTAAATCCGAACTCCATTTTTTATTACCTCCCATGACCGTATAGCCCCGTCAATCCCACCTTATCTTCCCTTTGCATCGAAGGAAATTGGCTCCTCTGGCATGACAAATAATTTCAGAGATGGCTCGATCGGCAAAGGTTGCAGAATGACGACCGTAGCCAGTTGAGATCACGCACTCAAACCCTGAAATGTTTAGCCCGCACTTTTCAATGGCCTCATCAATCACTTTATCGGTTCAGTCTTGTCCGAAATCGATGATACAAGATGCTGAAATAGCCTTTAAGCACTCAAAACAAAAGTTTTCTACCCAAGCGGAATCCTGGAGTGATAGAGTGATGGATTAATGGCAAAAGAGAAAAAATCCAACACTCCAATACTCCAGCATATGGGCCGTTTTAGACAATATGGATCTCAAATACTGGTGGTCCATATTGAAAATATAATGTATTTTGGACACCAATGATTCGAAATTGGAATTTTCAGTCGCGTTATTTATCAAGCAAGAAGATAGCCCCATTTGTGGCGTCTACTCTAATTCGCTGCCCCGTCTTAATGGTCGAAGTAGCCGTAAATGTATTTACTATCGTTGGGATTCCGTATTCTCGACCAACAATCGCTGCATGACTGAGAAGGCCGCCTCTATCTGTAACCACAGCATTTATCAATCCAAATATCGGCGTCCAGGCTGGATTTGTGATAGGGCAGACTAAGATCTCACCTGCTTGAACTTCTTTCAACTGATCATAGTTCATTATGACTCGCGCCAATCCTTCAGCTGCACCAGGAGATGCGCTTACACCACGTATGTCGGCTTCTAGCTCAGGTCTAGGTTCAGGCATTTCTAAGCCCGCAACATGCATGATAATTGGTTCGGCTGCCGCCGCTAAATCCATGCCAATCGCTTCTTCAATATCTTTCCTATCAGTGAATACTGGGGGAGGTTGTTCATATCTTAACTTTTCCCATTGGGGACGGCGCCGGTTAAGTATGTATTGTAGCCTGTGAAATTCCGGACCAATCATCACCATTTCAACCTCGTCCGGGTTGAGGAAGAAGATATCATCCGGTTTGTCAATAGTCCCTGCTTGAGATAGCCGTTTTCCTATTCCGAGTAGGCTACGGCGTATGACAGCATGGGCATATAATTCGCAATAAAGGTCATGCTCTTCGCTAACTGCACTTGCCTTTTGAGCGAGTTCTATCAATGCTTGAATCCATTCTCTTTCATCAGACGGAACTTTTACCATGAGTTCTTCAATAGTTTTCTCTCTCTCTTCGACTAAATTTGCCCTTACTTTGTCTAAATTGTGGTCCACGCCCTTGACAATAAAATTTTGGATAATTGATATGGCAGCGCTTGGTTGCTCAAGCCAATAAGGTTCGTTAAAATCACACATCCGTACCATTCTCCATCCATTCTTATTCAGAAACTCTTGGAAAGCCTCTTTCCATTTTCTGCCATCACTAGTCTCCTCGAGCTTCGCTAAAATATCGTCAGCTTCGTTATTCTTAAATACATCTTGTATACCGCCATCAATTGCATCTTGAGCTAAATCCCATAGCTGCTTATCAGTTTGGAAGACTAGGTTATCGAATCCACGTAACATCTTATGAAATTCAGGGCTCTGGGATGTAATACCAAAGCGCGGTAGGGTTTCTTCAAGCAGATTGAAGGCACAGAATGATGGATACATCACTAAAAAATGAATTTCCCACATTCTTCTATACATACTGATTAGGTCCCAAAGAAGATGCATTAGGTCGATGTTTGTAGCTTTGTCTAAGTCGACATCCTGCAGTGGTTTATACATTGATAATAACTCATTTTTTAAATCTTCCCACTTACCATCAAAGTCTTCGATCCAAGGGGTTATTGCTTCTTTGAACTTGGGTGTCCTTTTTTCTATCTCCGCCTCATCCCGAATAATACGATTACCTATATATGATCCACCTTCAAATTCTCTCAGAGTGAAGCTTTTAGACCTGGGTAGGCTCATCATCTCTGCGCCATATTCGCCTCCATATGCACAATATCTAATCCAGAACCAGCTAAACATAGGTGTAAATCGCGGAAAACTATGAGAGCCATCCAAAAACCATGAGTGTAATTCGGCGACATCAACCTCTTCATTGAAATCAAACCCAGGTACCGAATCCCATAGTTTCTCCTTCACCATCCTTTTTTGTTCCATTTTCCCCTCCTTTTTGATTGCTGAATAAGTTCGTGTTTCTACCCCTTGTATCCATCTCTCCTCCCAATGAGGATTTCCTCCCTGAAGTGAAG
>CAZUHR010000388.1:0-3382 GCA_964620335.1 uncultured Desulfobacteraceae bacterium | reverse complement strand
TCAATGTGTCCATAGACCAGGGTGTCAAGAAGGTGATCGCCCTGAGCACGGACAAGGCAGCCAACCCAATCAACCTTTACGGAGCCACTAAGCTCTGCTCGGACAAGCTTTTCATTGCTGGAAATTCATATACCAAAAGGGACGGTACCATCTTCAGCGTGGTTCGTTACGGAAATGTCGTAGGAAGCAGAGGGAGTGTCATCCCGCTTTTTCTAAAACAGCGTGAGAAGGGCATTTTGTCTATTACCGATCCTAACATGACTCGCTTCTGGATTACTCTCGAACAAGGAGTCAATTTCGTTCTTAAGTGTTTGGAGAACATGGTGGGTGGTGAGCTATTTGTGCCCAAGATACCCAGTATGAGAATCATGGATCTCGTAAAAGCAGTATGCCCTGAATGCAAAACAGAAATCGTTGGTATACGATCCGGCGAGAAATTACATGAAGTAATGGTTCCCAGAGATGATGCAAGAAATACCGTCGAGTTCAAAGATTATTATGTCATCAAACCCTCTTTTCATTTTTTTGAGAGGCGCTTTGTCGAAAATAGTTGCAAACCCGTAGCCGAGGATTTTGAATACAACTCAAAGACGAACACATTGTGGCTGAGCATTGATGAGATGCAAATAATGGTTAAGGATATGTGATTTTCCTCGCACTGCCTGAACAAAAAATACATACCAGACGTGATGGATTTATTTCACAAAATCAGAGATCACTTTTTCATATGTATTGAGGAGTGACTGAAAAATGCGAAAAGAGATCAAAATTAGAAATCGAGTTATCGGAATTGACCATCCTCTGTTCATAGTTGCTGAGTGCGGAGTGACTTGTAACTATGACATGGAAATCACAAAGAGGCTGATTGATGTAGTCCACAATTCGGGAGCAGATGCGATCAAGCTTATATTTTGGTTTCCGGAAGAGATTATGAGCGACAGGACTGTAACATATACATATGAAACTGTTTCAGGCCCCAAATCCGAAAACATGTACGAAATGTTAGACAAGCTTAGATTTACCCTTGAAGAATGGCACGAAATAAAGAAGTACGCCGATGAAAAGGACGTCATCCTCTTTTCAACGGTGAACTCACCGAGCGGTATTGAATATGCGGGAAGCCTTGATCTTGAAGCTTACAAGTTGAGTTCATGGGACTACAATTATTTTCCATTTTTGAAAAAGATCGCTGCTATTGACAAGCCAATACTTATGGATACGGGTCCGGTGAATACCCTTGAGGCAGCAAAGGTGATGCAGTTAATGAAAGAAGCCGGCAATGACCAGGTCATTTTGATTCACTGTTTTCATACTAATGAATTTAACGAAATGAACATGAGGGCTATTCCTTACATGTCAAGAGCCTTTGATTCTTTAGTGGGATATTCCGCCGCAGACCGTAATGACGAGATGGACATCGTGGCGATCAGCCTGGGGGCTGTGGTACTTGAAAAAAGGCTGACATTACGCCGTGATTTGCCTGGGCATCATCATGTCCTGTCTAAGGAGCCAATGGAATTCAAAGAATACGTTAAACTGATGAGAAATGTTCATGCATCCCTCGGTACCTATGACTTGCGGCCCAGCGAAGGGGATCTTGAGGTAAGGCGGGTAGGGTTCAGGCATATAGTCGCTAATGAGGATATCCGTAAAGGAACAAAATTGACCGCTGAAATGTTGGAGGGGAAACGTCCGGAGATCGGCGTGTCCCCTGAGCATATGGATTTTTTTATTGGAAGGACCGCTAAACGCAATTTGAAGGAGAATGAGGCCCTTTCTTTTGATGACGTTTAATGACCTAAAAATGACTCGTATTGATAAACCAATTTGTATTATTCCGGCTCGGGGCAGTTCCAAACGTTTCCCGCGAAAGAATATTGCCCTTTTGGCGGGGAAGCCGCTTTTAGCATATGCCGTTGAAGCGGCTTTGGAGAGTAATGTATTTGATATGATCTGTGTTTCTTCAGAGGACGAAGAAATTTTGAAGATTGCGGAAAAGCATGGTGCTGACAGAGCCTTAAAACGTCCAGCCGAGCTCGCCACTGATAAAAGTCAGGTTAAAGAGGTTTGCGCTTATCTGTTAGAAAGCTTTGCAGCACAAGGCCTGTTATACATAGAGTTTGGGCTCTTGTTGGCGACCAATCCTCTACGTACCGGCCGGGATATAAGCGAGGCTTACGCAACGTTTAAAAAAGATGATTCCGACTTTTGCATGAGCATCGTGCCGTTCTCTCATCCACCCCAAAGGGCTGTATGGGTTCCTTCCGGATCTGTCGTACCATATTTTGGACTGGAGTATATGAAACAGACTCAGCTCCTGGATAAGCTCTACAGACATGACGGCTCAATTATCTTTGGCAAGAGTGAGCGATTTTTAGAAAAAAATGAATTCTTCGGCAGGAAGGTTGCTCCATTTTTTATGCCTTCTGAACATTCGGTGGACATAGATAGCCCGTTGGATTTGGCCTGGGCGGAATTTCTTTTCGAAAGGTCTGGGAAAGTAGAAGCGGCAGGCGGACCGAAGTGAATGTCATCATTAGAGCTGATGCCGGCCCACAAACCGGTACCGGTCATGTCATGCGCTGTTTAGCTCTTGCACAGGCCTTGCAAGACAGTGGAGTTAAGGCCACTTTTTCGGTTGCCGATAAATTTTCTTGGTTGGAGTCGTTGTTAGGAAAAGAAGGCGTTGAGGCAGTTCGTATGCTTGCAAAGCCCGGAAGCTCCGAAGACGCAATCCAAACTGCAAAACTTGCCAGGAAAGAGGGTTGTGATTGGGTTATTGTTGATGGATATCATTTTGGGGCTGGCTATCAGAGTATTATAAAAACCAACGGTCTTAGGCTTCTTTTCTTAGATGATATAGGGCATGCCGATCATTATTCCGCTGATATCGTATTAAACCAAAATGTGAATGCCTGCGAAACTTTATATAAAAGCAGGGAAAATTATACGAGATTGATGCTCGGGACTCAATATGCCTTGCTACGGAGGGATTTCCGGGAATGGCAGGGCTGGCATCGGGAAATAGCAGATGTGGTCGGGAAAATACTGGTGACATTAGGCGGAAGTGATCCTAAGAATAATACCTTTAAGGTTATTGAGTGTCTGGAGCTGGTGGAAGTGGATGAGCTTGAAATTAATGTGATTGTCGGGGCAAACAATCCTCATTTTAAAACTCTGCAATCTGCTGCCATGTCATCTCGCCTCACTATACGGATAGATGAGAATGTGGCAGAAATGCCAAGTCGAATGGCATGGGCTGATATGGCCATTTCTGCCGGTGGAACCACATGCCTGGAACTTGCATTCATGGGACTGCCTACATGTACTGTCGTAATTGCTGAAAACCAATCTCTCAATGCGCGAACTCTTCACGATCAGG
>CAZUHR010000387.1:0-3385 GCA_964620335.1 uncultured Desulfobacteraceae bacterium | reverse complement strand
TTCAGTCCGTGACCTACCGGAAGACCGGTCGCCAGGGGGATGTCCAGGCCTGACAGAATATCAACCAGTAGATCCTTAATTGCTGACATATCGGGGCATTCCTCAAAACCACCCGCTATGAGGCCTGAAAGACCCATTAACTGTCCCGAGAGTCTTAAATGGTTCAGCATCCTGTCAAGTCTGTACAGGGCCTCTCCTTTTTCCTCCACAAACAGGATGCAGCCATCAAGAGAGGGAAGATACGGAGTACCGACAAGATGACAGATCATGCTCAGATTTCCACCAATCAGTTTTCCGTCGGCTTTGCCCGCTACGAGAATGGTCCCCTCCTGGAAGCTGAATTTTAGAGGCGCATTGGAAGATATTGCGTGAAGTAGGCTCTCCCAGTTTCCTCGATTTTTGGTTGCAAGTCCGCGAACCATGGGACCGTGAAAAGTGATGAGGCCGGTCTTTTTCAGGATTGCCATTAAAAGTGCCGTGATATCACTGTATCCCACAAAGATCTTCGGGTTTTCCTTAATCATCTCATAATTGATATCATCGAGGAGCCTCATGGTCCCGTATCCTCCTCGGGTACAAAAAATGGCCTTTATATCTTTGTCCCGGAACATGTCATGCAGGTCCGAAAGGCGTGCCTCGTCCTCTCCTGCCAGGTACCCTCTTTTCTCATAGACATGTCGTGCAAGGCGAACACTGAACCCAGAGGACTTCAGCATGTCTATTCCTGCTTGAAGTTCCTGTTCATGAACAGGGCCTGCAGGCGAGATGACGCCGATGGTGTCTCCCTGCCTGATGCCCGGTGGTTTTATGATAGTTTTCTTTTCGATAATTGATAACCTCGGTAATTATTTCCCTGCCGATCTGGATTTATTCTTGATTTCCATAATAAAATTAAGATATTATCTATAAACACAAAAATCAACAGATATTTTTTCTTTTTTGCTGCAATATATTTAGATACGCAAATACAAGCATGCTGTAGCAGCTATAAATCAAAATATTCCTTTTTTCAACACTGCTGCGCACGTGGAAATGGGGACGCCCTTTAGTTTTGCAGTATAGAATGGGCATAGGTTTACGTCGGTACTTATCCGCCGCCGGTGAACTCTTCGTTCGACCAATTGTGAAGTGGGCCCCCTTACACATCTCTGAAGAGCACTATTCAGAAAACGTCCCCCTGATATAACCGTTTTAGAAAATCCTCCACAGGCAGGACATCGAGGCTGTTAAAATGATAGGCTCGCTTGCCCGCATAAATGCAGATCATTTTGTCTACATGAATGCGGTTGTGGCTTTTGAGGGAGCGCATGGGACGTTCCCATATTCGGTCCCATTTATCCACATTTTTCACTTCCAAACAGACAAGGTGGGGATTTGAGGACGGCTGCCGTTTCCGGGTCTCAATGACAAAGTCAATCTCAACCCCGCTGCCCGTCCTGTAGAAGGATATAGCCCGGTTCTTGTTCCGGGTATGGTTGTAGACCCTCAATTCATGGTAAATCAGGTTTTCCAGTGCTGTGCCTTTCCAGAGCCTGTCCAAGGGATCAAAAAGAAGCCCTGCGGCTGCTCTCGCAACACCGGGATCGAACCAGTAAAACTTGGGGTGAGTCTGTTCCCGCACTTTCAGTCCCGGCCGATAGGCGGGGAGAAAATATCCAAGAAGGGTGTCCTCCAGAATGGAAAAATAGACATCCACGCTGCTTCGCGGCAAGCTGGCCTCACGGGCAATGTTCTGGCCGTTCACTCGCTGACCGTTCAGTTGCCCGGCGATTCTCAGAAAACGCAGAAAAGGGGGCAGGCGTCTTACAATGCCTTCTTCCTTGATTTCCTCTTTGATGTAGGTGTTCACATAGGCATTGAGGATATCGGGTGCTTCCCCGCGATTCAGTTGAACCAATGGCAGAAGGCCCCATTCAAGTGAAAACCCCGCATCAAATTTGTCACGCAGCTCTCTGAAAGAAAAAGCATCAAGGTTGCGGGTAACGGCCCGTCCGCCCAAAAGGTTAACCCCGCCCCGGCGCAGCTTCCTGGCTGATGAACCACACAGGGCGAACTTCCATTCCCTGGTTTCCATCAGGCGATGTACCTCATCAAGGAGGTGGGGGATCTTCTGGATCTCATCAATGACCACCCAGGAACCCGGTGGAAGATTTCCGACCATGGCCTCTATAAGGCTTGGGTTTTGAGAGAACTCCAGGTAGAGTGAGGAATCAAGCAAGTCGAAGAAGGTGGCCTGTGGGAGAACCTGCCTCAGCCAAGTGGTCTTCCCAACGCCGCGTGGCCCAAAAAGGGAAAAAGAACGTTTAGGGGCCTTCAGTAATCGATGTACGAGGGTTTTTCTCATAATGCAATTCTACACGTATCTTGTAAAATTGCAAGCCAATTTTACAAGATCTCTGTAAAATAGATAAGCGATGCATGGAGACAGCGGGACGTCCCCCCTTACTGCCTTAAAAAAAGCTTGACTTGTATATTTTCGCCAGGGATATGAATAAGCAAGAAAGACGTGCCTTACCAGAGTCTGGCAAAAATCTATCTTGCCAGATAGATTTCCTTAGAGCGTGGATCTTTACCCACTGCTCCGAAATTGAGAAGACGGAAACTTGATGCCTGATAAGAGTCACTAAAGCCGCTTTCTGAAAATAGGGCACATCAAATACGAGTTTCTGCGATTGACGGTGATCTTGAATTATAAAATGTAAGGGGCCTAGCCAGGCTAAGTCTTCAGATAAAAATGCTGAAAGGAAAAAATGATGCTCCTCCAACTCGAATGCATACCCTGCATACTGAACGTGTCCGCGTTAATGATCCGGCTGCTCAATATTGATGAAACCCGTGCCAGGGAAATATTTTCTGATATCATGCAGTTGCCATCTCTCAGATTGGGTTCGAATGACATAACAAGCCCGGACGTCATTGAGTTGGCCATGACTAAAATCATGGCGGCGTCGGGAGATCCTGATCCCTTTTCCTTGGAGAAGAGGAAGCAGAACGATATTGCTTTGGAACTTTATCCGTCCCTCCGGGCACTTACAGAGGACTCCACCGATCCCCTTCTTATGGCCGTTAAACTAGCCATTGTTGGAAATGCCATAGACTTTATGGTGCCGCACAGTACGGAGCGTATCGAACGTACCATTAAGGAGAACCTCGAATTCGAGTTCCCCGAAAAGGAATACAAAGAATTTGAAAATCGCCTTATGTGCAGCAACCTGGTCTTGATTTTTGGTGACAATTCCGGAGAGATTGTTCTGGACAGGCTTCTCATTGAGACGATACGTAAGGCCCGCAATCCGGAGATCGTCTATATCGTTAAAAGCACACCTGCTATGAATGATTCCACGTTAGCGGAGGCTCAATACACAGGTATGGAAAGGGTCGCGAG
>CAZUHR010000386.1:0-3394 GCA_964620335.1 uncultured Desulfobacteraceae bacterium | reverse complement strand
TATTATTGCCGAACCTAAGAGGATCTTCCCCCCTGCTGACGGCATGAAAAACGGATCAGCCTTCCCGGTAAATTATTTGATCGCTCTATTTTTAATAGTCACACCTCGAATACAATCATCAACGTTCTAATCTCAGCGGCGACGGGTCGAATGGCTCGAAGCCCACTCTTCCAAGAATTAGGATACCGTTAAACTTGTAATTTGAATTCACAACCAAATTTAGCCTTAAAGATGAATAACCGCCCGTTGATATGTGATCAGTTTTGAAGTTAACCATCAAATCAACGGTCGGTCGACCAAAAAAAAGGGTCGACGATATTGCATTTTTTTGCCAAGAGACAATTTAAAATCTTTTACCCACACGGAGACCGAGCCGCCGTTCACCTTGAATTCTCCCCAACCGTACTCATTGATCGTTACGGCCCCGGGATGGTTGCCGAGTGTGTCGTGAAAGGTTTTACCGGCATGTGCACTCCCCACCTCCATCCATTTGCCGCCGCCCGGCCCATTGGATAATAGCACGGCCAACCCCGATCCAGGATGATCCGCATCTCCCTGACGCGTCCATCCTACAAGGTCCGGATGATCGTAGTAATCGCGCTGCAGACCGTACGCCAAGCGCTTTCGGGCATCGATCATTTCATGCAGTCCGGGCACCGGCGCAAGAATGATATGCTGGCCGCAATCGTCGTATTCAACACCGTAGTAGTCCGGATAAAAGACACAAGGATACCCTTCCTGCCGCAAGAGGATGACGGCATAGGCCAATGGTTTGAACCACCAGTCCACCCATCGCTCCAAGGCCTGGCACGGCTGGGTGTCATGATTATCTACAATGGTCACGGCGTGCCTCGGATGCCTCCGGACAAGGGTGTTGTCCAGAAGCCGGCGCATATCGAACTGTCCGTTTGGGGTTCGGGAAGCATCATAAAAACTTTTCTGTAGCGGAACATCGAACAGGGACATCATGCCTCTTGTCTTTTCCAGGTAGTATTCGAGCGCTTCGACCTGTGAGCTCCAGTATTCGCCCACGGCAAATATCTCTTTGGGGTCAAATTCCCGTCTAAGAAAGAAGAGCCAGTCTCTGAAAAAGCTGAATTGGATGTGCTTGACCGCATCGAGACGGAAGCCGTCCACTCCGCTGGTGTGGATAAACCATTTGGCCCAACGCGCCAACTCGGTGCGCACCTCAGGGTGATTCATGTCCAGGTCCGAGAACATCAGGTAATCATAATTGCCGTGTTCGTCTGAGACCATTTTTTCCCAGTCTTTGCCGAGGCCCAGAAATTTGAAAATCGCTTTTTCGCCCAAATTGTGGGCCCAGTCCACACCGTCGAAATGACGGTAGGACCACCTAAATTCCGAGTACTTCCCGGCCCTATCGGGAAAGTTGAATTGGGTCCAGGTTTCGATCCAAGTTTCTTCGCCATACCTGAAGTTGCGGTTGTCATAATGAACGCGGGCCGCTTTGACCCATTGGGTGTCATCCGCGCCGGCTTTGTGGTTGAGCACCACATCGGCGTAGAGCTGGATACCGACTTCGTGCGCGGCCTTAACGGCGTCCAAGTACTGCTGTCGGGTCCCGTACTTTGTCCGCACGCTGCCTTTTTGATCAAACTCGCCCAGATCATAAAGGTCATAAATACCGTAGCCCACATCGTGCACCCCGGCAGTGCCCTTGTAGGGCGGCGGCAACCAGAGGGCCGTAATCCCGAGATCGGAAAGATCGGCCGCCTCCTGTTTGACCTTCTCCCAAAGGTCGGGGTCAGCGGCAGTGTTTCCGTAATACCAATGGAAATATTGCATCATAGTTCCGTTGTTTTGCATTGTGTTGTCCTCGATCGATTTAATTTTACTCAAAAAGCAGAATCCATAAAACAATCAGGAAAAATATGGCTCTGTCCCCAATGTCGGCCAGAACATGAGATGAAAAACAAGGAGCAGTGTGGGCCACACGGAACGCGGCCGATAGGTTTTTCTCAAGGTTGATGACCGATAGGTCTTAAACCTTAAATAGGTTTTTAAGTCACTGCTCCCAGACAGTCACGCTTTTCAGACTGTGTGCCAGCATCAAGATGACACGCTTACTCTCAAGAGACCTCTGAAGGGCTGCTCCACCATTTCGGCTGCATAGGGCGTGAGTTCACATGGGCTCGTTCCATGGGAACATTTCGAAATAAATTCAAAAGAGCTTAACAAAAAGCCGTCAAATTTAAACGCATCTGGGATACGAAATGGGCCGTTTGAGACCAAATATAGCCTTAAAATCGACCTTTATCTCCATAATTTCATTTGGTTACCGTGGGCGACCCCAACACAAAAAGAACGGGGCTTTTCAGCGCTCCTCCCTCCTTACTTGATTAACATTTACAGAGACGCCCTAAGTTTATACTCGCCTGATCCCCTGTAAGAATGGACAGTTATATAGTAGTCACCTTCTATAGTTGGATATATAACTACATTCTCATCAGGCAAACCTGTATATCCCCTAACGTCATAGTCATCTAAAGTTGCAGGTGATCCAGACTTTACATAGATGTCAAAATCAGCGCCCTCGGGGCCATCTAATGTTACAAACAGCTCCTCTCCGCCATCTACACCCTTAACTACATACTTCTTACTGTCATCTTTTGATCCCAATGTTCCAATAATTAGCTTTTCCAATTCAATTTCTTCACCTTCTGGCGCCATTGGAACAGAAGCTTTGATTGTAAAGGGCCCCATGCCATGGTAGGAATGGACCCTCACATAATAGTCCCCTTCTTCCGTTGGCTCAATAGTAATCTCTTCATTGGATGATTCTGTGTAGCCCCTGTAGTCGAATTTGCGCAATTCTGGTTCTTGGTTTATTCTCACATATAGATCGAAATCACTATCACCCGGTCCGTTCAATGTGAAAGTCAGTTTCTCTCCTTGCTTAACCCCCTTCAAAACAAAGTCTCTACTGTCACCCGTTTTACTTAGGTTGCCGGAGACTGAAGTATTAAGTTTAAGTTCCTTGGTAACATCAGCAGGCAAACTGGCTTCCTGATCGCCATACATTCTGAAACAATCATGATCATGGAGGAGGGTCATGGCAACATCGCTATCTCTGGCCAGGAAGTCCTCATATTTTTCTCTGAACAATTCTTTTGTAGCATCATACACTCTTCCAGCAGGCAGGCCATCTGCGATAAGGCGGTCAACCTGGGAATTACATTCAAAGAACACATCTGCAGTTGGATCCTCCAAGGGATCCGTTATTCCTAGTGTATGCATAAAAGTGAACTCTTCCTCGTATCCAAAATAGGCTCGGGCTCCTTTGTCAACAAGATCAGGACCAAGTCTTCTGGCAGTCAAACAGCTCATTAAGTGGATTATTTTCCCTTGCGCCTCTCTTGGATCATAAGAACCC
>CAZUHR010000385.1:0-3444 GCA_964620335.1 uncultured Desulfobacteraceae bacterium | reverse complement strand
ATACTTTTTTCTGCCCTCATTGTTCAGTTCGAGGATATAGTGGACCGGTGCACCCAATTGGAGCGTAACCTTTTCCTTCTCGATGATTCTGAAGGCGGCCTCAGGGTCGAATTTTTCCATCAATACTACGGTCGAATGGAGCAGGAACGGCTGGATGAGAATTGCCCCGCATCCGTACGAGTGGCTCATGGGGAGGAATCCGATGAAAATGTCATCTGATTGGGCATTGACGCCGTATGAATACTCCATTCCTGCCCGGACGGCCTGGTAATGGGTAATCATGGCGCCTTTAGGTTTTCCTGTAGTGCCGGATGTGTAGATCAGCATAGCGAGGTCATTTTTAGTGTCAATCGAAGGGGATGAATAGGGCTGGCCCTTAGCCTGCTCTAAAAGCTGGTTGAACTCGAATACGTTTTTGCCCCCACCCTCTCCGGCCATAAAAATGAATTCAAGGTGAGGGAGATCTTTTCTAATGTCTGAAATGACTTCGAGATAATCATAGCCTTCCCAATCCCGAAAAATGAAAACACCACGTGCTTCCGAATTTTTCAAAATAAATTCAGCCTCTTTCTTTCGATACATGGGGTTTACCCAGGCCACGATAACCCCGAGTTTTTCAAGGGCATAAAAGGCTGTCACAAACTCTATGGAACTCCGCATATAAATAGCTATGCGATCGCCTTTTTGAATTCCCAGTTTTAAAAGGCTGGCAGCAAGGCCATCAGCCATGTCATTTATTTCTTTATAGGTTTTTCGTTCTTTTTCGAACACAACCGCAGTTTTGTCCGGAACGGATTCCGCTCCGTTCTCGAGGACCTGCCCCAATGGGAGAAACTCCAGATCTATCATGATAAACACCTTTGAGAAGGGGTCAAGTCTGCCTTTGACTCTTGACGATTTTTCTAACTAAATTTTCTACCCGTTTTCTGAATCCCTTATCAGCTTTAATTTCATATTTTACCCTTTCAACAATACTGCTGACAGTGCTATATTTTTCAATACCAAATTGTTCCCCTGTCTGTTTTAGAGTGTCATTCCGTAAATGCCTTATCAGATAAACAGCAACATTTCTTGGTTCATTAAAATATCCTCTCCTGGTTATATACAACTCAGTCTCTTTTATATTGTATGCCTTGCATACAGCATATTTTATTTTATCAATATTAGGAGCAAGTCTTTTAGTTTCAGGAATCTCCTCAATATATTTTAAATTGAAATATTTATCTTTTATCCTATCAACAAAACTCTCACTCCCAAGAACAGTAAGAAGATTTCTCCTTCTAAATATCTGATTGATCCCTTCAGGTGTCTCTTTAAGGACAAACTGTTTATACAGTTTGATACTTTCGGGTTTTGATTTTGAAAATTGCTTTAAGATATAATCTTTATATAGCCACTTCCACTTTTTTGAATCCGACAGATAGATTTTATGAGTACTCCATTGATATTTTTGCAAGTTATCCACCAGTCCTGCTTCCAATGGATTTCTATGTATATACCTGATGAGCTCAAGCGCATAGCTGTCCGCTTCAATAATTATTGATTTATATCGCCCCCTGAAAAGCTGGCCATCACAATTATGTTTTTTATTATAGCGCTGTGTATAAACACCATTCAAATGCCTCATGGCTCTGGAAAGATTCGCATCTGGGGTCTGTATCAGTAGGTGATAATGATTGGACATCAAACAATAAGCCGCAACTTTAACATTAAAAACCTCAGTAATTTCCTCAAGAAGATCAATAAATCCCAAGTAGTCTTCCTCTGTCTCGAAGATCTTTTCACCACGTCGACCACGATTCATCACGTGATACCAAGCATCTGGATATTGTATTCTCAACGGTCTGGACATGGGGACAGGATATCATAAAATTAAGCAAGAGTCAAAGGCAGACTTGACCCCTTTCTAAATTATCTGGGAGGACGTGATGCATGTATTAAGTACCAGTACTTCCCAGATTTTATCTTCTGCACATCTTGAAACCTTTTGCGGATGGATTGCAATGCACCTTTTTCAAAATTTGAGTGAATTTGATCATCATAGCCAATCAGATTGACTAGCCTGCTGTATATTAAAGCCAACAATTTACCTAAGGTATTGTTCCGAATATAAAATAAACCGCCGAATTTCGGGGGAAAGTATCCCAGAACAAAAGTCCCGTGATCGCCGAGAACGCGGCATATTTCAGCAATTACAATTTCTGTATGAACCAAATGACGCCAGACACCTAAGCAACACATTGCCTGGAAGGTATTATCCTTAAAAGGTAGATATTCAATTTCCCCTTGGATCGTCAATACTCTTTGATCGCTATGTTGTAAAACATGAAGAGACTTCAAAGAAATATCCAGTCCAATAACACTAAAACCTCTTTTGCATAAAGCTTTACTTAATAAGCCTGTCCCGCAACCAAGGTCAAGGACTAAGCATTTCTTTCGCCCTGGATATGCAAGGGAAAGTAGAGCGACAATGTTTTCAATATGGATTATGTGATCAGTAAAGACATGTTCATAAATGTCGGAAATTCGATCATAAAAAACCCTGGTTGACCTGGCACAGGCTGCGGTCCAAACCACCCTTACTGCCAGTAACCATTTATTTATGGCTTTTTCTGACATAATAAATTCGTACAGGAAACAAGGAAACGTGGGTAATTTTCGTGTATTCGATTGCCAAGGAAGGGAACCTTCTTAAATAGGAGCCTAAACCAATAGGGCGACAGTGAGGAGCGTAATCTGCAAACAGGAATTTCCATATGAAATTCCATCGTCCCCGGTAATATCCTAAACAATAGAGCTCGTTCATGATTCGAGAATATATTCTTCTTGGCCACCATATATCCGAGATTTCGGTTGTCATTGTGATCAAGATAGCGTGACCATCAAGCATAAGGACACGCTCCATTTCATTGATCGCACGCATAATTTCATCATCGCTTAAAAGATCGAATAGATAGCTAGAAATATAGAGGTCAAAAGATTCATCTTTGTGAGGTAGGGCTTTACAGTCTCCTCGCTCAAAAGTTATCCTTTCAGAAAAAAGATTATGTTTGATAGCATAAGCCTTCGCATTATTAAGCATCTGTCGTGACAAATCAACAGCAGTAATCTTTTGGTTGCTATTTGTCATCTGAATGACTTTACTGAGAAAATAACCTGTTCCCACACCTGCATCAAGGATACTATTGACTCTTTCCAAGATAGGGCCTTGTAATGCTGCCCGGTTCGACCACCTTTCGTGGAATCCCATGATCCAGTCATAGAAAGGGAATGGATTAGGGATTAGTTTAACAAATTTCAGTTTTGTACCAATCGTTTCAAAGTCATCAAGCACGGAGATTGACGAGTCATACCAGACAGGAACTTGTCTATACCCAAATTCACGGAAGTATTTAATAATTCGTTTGCTTAACTTCATAATTGGATTTTGTAGAGTGTAAACAG
>CAZUHR010000384.1:0-3456 GCA_964620335.1 uncultured Desulfobacteraceae bacterium | reverse complement strand
CGTTCCGGATGATAAAGGCCTTGAGGCCTGCTATGATTTAGGCAAGAAAATCGCCCAGGCCCTTCCTGCCGAATAGACGGCAGTTGATATAAATACGGAAAAGGAGGCAATAAAATGGAAGACAAGCAAGACAAATGGGAATGCGCCAACTGCGGCTACACCTCTGACGGCAAGTTTTCGGGGGATATCTGTCCTCAATGCGGCCTGACCTTCTGGAAATGCGGAAACTGCGGCTATCTCCATACAGCGGCCACGCCCCCTGAGGAATGCCCGCAATGTAAGGAAAAATGCGAATTTTTAAATGTTACCTGTTATACACCTGAGTGTGGCGGACCCGGCCATATTGATCCGCGGTTATAGCAATACGGATTTAAGTTGTAGATGATATAGGAGGTGTTTCATGGAAAAGAAGCGGTACACCATAAAAACCACGTGTCCCCAGTGCGGGTGTAGTGCGGTTTCCCATCTCAGCCATGAGGAAATAAAGGAAAAATACGGCGAAGTTCCAAACGTGGAGATGGAGTGCGGTGAGTGCATGCATAAATACCAGACCGAGATGAAAACAGCCTGCCCGGAATGGGATAAAGAATGCAGGATGAAGCAATGAAAATTATGGGCATTCCTTTTAAGAAAACCGATATGTGCCGGCTGATAGTTGCTTTAACAAAATAAGGCCATTCGATGCTTGAATCAAAGGAGGTGAAAGCATGAAAGAGCTAAAGGTAGGTTGCGGTAAGCCCACCGGAGCAAAGGTGGGTGAGCCGGAAAAGGCAGAAACGCCAAAAGAACAAATGGAACAAAAAAAGGAGGTCACTATGGCATCAGTGAGCGTTGGGGCTAAGGCTCCCGATTTTGAGGCACCGGCTTTTCAAGACGGGAATTTCGGCCAGATCAAGCTTTCGGATTATCTCGGCAAATGGGTGGTAATCTGTTTCTACCCAGGAGACTTTACATTCGTTTGACCGACGGAACTGGCGGCAGTTGCCTCCAAATACAAAGAACTCAAAAAACTGGATGTTGAAGTCCTCTCAATCAGTGTGGACAGCCACTTCGTTCACAAGATCTGGCAAGAGGAGGAGCTTTCAAAGATGGTGGAAGGAGGAGTTCCATTTCCAATGTTGTCAGATGGCGGCGGCAAGATCGGGTCCGTTTACGGGGTGTATGATGAGGCCGGCGGCGTGAATACAAGAGGCCGATTCATTATAGATCCGGACGGTGTAGTCCAGGCCATTGAGATACTAACTCCGCCTGTGGGCCGGAATGTAAGCGAACTTTTTCGACAGGTCCAGGCATTTCAACTTGTACGTGAGGGCAAGGGTTCGGAGGCCACACCTTCAGGCTGGCAACCGGGCAAGCCTACTCTCAAACCGGGGCCTGACCTTGTGGGTAAGGTCTGGGAGGCCTGGAAGGTTGAAAATGCTTTCTAATGGATACCTCCAATCAAGTTAATCCCTGCACATTGGGTTCGCGTTCTTCCTGCATCCACATGGGCGGGGATTAACACACATGCCAGTGGGTCTATGGAAATATTATGCGACTAACCGGGAAATATATCATAAACAAGCCTAAACTCGAACGCCTGTATGTCTTTTACAATTCCCGCAAATGGGTTCATCCGGATCCCCTTGAATTTCTTTACGGGTACGACGATTTAAAAGACAGGGAAGTGGTAGGCTTCATAGCGTCGTCACTCGCATACGGTAGGGTAGCCCAGATCCTTAAGAGCGTCTCAGGCGTGCTCGACAAAATGGGGTCGTCACCTTATGACTTTCTTCTGTCCGCCACCCCCTCACACTTAAAACGGATTTATTCTGATTTCAAACATCGTTTTACCACGGGTGAAGAACTTGCGTTGATGCTTATTGGTCTAAAGCATGTAGTCCAACGATACGACTCCCTCTATAACTGTTTTCTTTCGGGTTTCAACAAAACACACGAGACGGTCCTTGGCGGGCTTTCTTTTCTTATAAATGAACTCAGGACAAAACTGAACTGCGGAAGCAACAGTCTTTTACCTCTGCCGGAAAGGGGCAGTGCGTGCAAGAGACTGAACCTTTTCCTGCGCTGGATGGTAAGAGAGGATAATGTGGATCCAGGAGGATGGAAACGGGTGAGCCCTGCAAAGCTGTGTATCCCCCTGGATACGCACATGCACCGCATATGTCTGTTGCTTGGACTTACGGGGCGAAAAAATGTTGATATAAAAACCGCCCTGGAGATAACGAGCGCATTTCATTCAATAGTTCCGGATGATCCCGTCCGGTATGACTTCGCCCTGACCCGGCTGGGGATTCGAAAAGATGCGGACCTTGACACCTTCTTGAACGGAAAACGGTTTAATTTGGCTTTATAGGGTAAGAGACGATCTGCCCGTTTTTTCGTTAGCTTTTCAGAGTGTAATAATACGCACGACGTTCCGGTAAAATAGTCAGATAAGGAGAAAAAACATGCTGCAAATAGAGGACTTGCAGGTAAAACTTGGTGACAAGGAAATCCTGAAGCACATAGATCTTGAAATCCGTCCGGGTGAGACCCATATACTTTTCGGCCCGAACGGATCCGGTAAAACATCATTATTGATGACGATTATGGGTTACCCTCAATATGAAGTATCGGCGGGGAAGATAATGTTTAAAGGGGAAGATATAACACATCTACCAATAGATGAACGGGCCAGGTTGGGTATAGGCATGTCATATCAACGTCCCCCGACAATAAACGGATTAAAGACACGGCAGATGGTCCAGCTTTGTTCGACAGGTGAAGTGGATGAAGAGGCCCTGGCAAAAGAGGTCAATTTCGAGGAATTCTTGGAAAGGGACTTGAATGCAGGCTTTTCTGGCGGAGAAATCAAACGTTCTGAACTGCTTCAATTAATGGCTCAAGCCCCCGATCTAATGCTGTTTGATGAGCCTGAATCCGGAGTGGATATGGAAAATATCTCCCTGGTAGGCAAGACCATTGCCTCTTTGTTACAGAAAGATCCACCGGTGGTTAAAACAAAATCTAAAATGAAGTCCAAGTTGGAACGGACAAAAATGGGACTGATTATTACACATACAGGATACATCTTGGACTACGTGGCCGCTGACAAGGGACAGGTTCTTTATGACGGGATGTTAAGTTGCATCAGCAATCCCAGGGAAATATTACATTGCATAGGAGAATCAGGATATCAGGAGTGTGTACAGTGCATAATAGAGAACAATTAAAAAAAAAGGCAAATAAGGCAAGAGATAAAAAGGGCGCGATCGGGCCCGATATTGATCTGACAAAATTTGATGATGCCCCGGTACACCACCCCTACATGGCGGATGAAGATCTTTGTGCAATACCGGATGACGAACAGAACCGACTTATCATGGCAGGTTTGGATGTCACAAAAAAGGATAGAGGAGGCACCTATTTTCAGAAAGACACTGCGGTTGTTCATTGCCATGCGCAACAGGACGGCAT
>CAZUHR010000383.1:0-3465 GCA_964620335.1 uncultured Desulfobacteraceae bacterium | reverse complement strand
GACAAATAAGGGGTGGTACTTCGTTAAATATTGAAACATGGATGATGGAAAATTTGAAAAGGGAATTGGTTTAAGATTTGAAGGTCAAGAGGAAGGCAACGTCGTGTTGTTTGTTCAAATGCCTTAAGTTACAAATCGTCAAGATTCCCCGGCTGTGTTTGAAGAGTGAGTAATTAAGGCCTATGCAGAGAAAAATTACCGTGCTTATTGTCGAGACCGGCAATCATGGTGGCGGATCTTTTGAGAGCGTTTACCAGAATATACGCAACTTGGATAGGGATCGGTTTAAGCCTATTCTATTTTATTTAAATGCAACTCCCTACGTTCAAAAAATGAGAAACTTGGGCGCAGAGGTCCATGTTGTCGGAGATATACTCTATAACAACCGTATTCCAGATATCTTGAAAAGGATAATTGTGGGAAGCAATTGGGGGTTAGGTAGAATATTCCCAAAATTAACTCCAATCTATGAATGGGTTATCCATCTGAGACCGATATTGGCATTACGCAGGATTGTCCGTAGTAAAAATGTTAATATTATCCATCTCAATAATAATATGGTACGGAATTTTTTTTGCTTGGTCGGACTGAAAGGTCTCGGTGTCCCCATATTATCCTATTTCAGATCCTTCATTATCAGTGGTGCAAATCCATTCATGGCAGAATATTCTAACCGTCACGTCACCCAATATGTGGCTTATTCCGGCGGAGTGCGTGACTACTGGGGACATGTAGGAGTGGATACGACAAGATTCGAGATTGTCCATAACGGTATAGAAATCGAAGATATTCCAGCTCTCGATGTATGGCATTGGATCGGAATTGATCGCCGTCGCCCAATTGTGGGATGCATCGGGACCGTTAAAGTAAATCGCACTTATGATTTCATGATCAAATCGTTTGCCCGTATTTTAAGAGAGGAACCGGAGGCATTTCTGATTATCGTTGGTAAATGGTTGGACCGGGGTCTGGGTGAAAAATTGGAACAGTTAGTTCGAGATTTGGGCATAGAATCTTCCGTAAAATTCCATGGAGGGGACCCGAGGGGGAAAGAGATTATTGCAGGGCTGGATATCCTGACCATACCCTATAGAGTCGAACCATACGGTCGAATTCTTCTGGAGGCGTGGTTGGCAAAAACCCCTGTTATAGCCACCCGAGTCGGGCACATCGATAAAATCATCAGCCATAATAAGGATGGCGTTTTGGTTGAACATGGGGATGAAGAGGATATGGCTCAAGCCGTACTTAAGGTATGGCGAGATAAGGCTTTCGCAGAAAATTTAGTCACAGAGGGTCGGCGAACTGTCGAAAATCGTTTTTCCATTTATCGGTGCACAAAGGACCTAGAGGCGGTCTACGAGAAGATAAAGGAGACATATTGGAACCGGATACATTCCAACCCTTAACCATCAAATGAGTGAGGTATACAATGGACCAGGAGAAACATCCTGATTTATGGGAAATTGCCCATAGGTTAAAGCGAACATCCGCCCTTTTCGATCTGAAAGAAAAGAGTATTACATTCATGAGGCATGAGAAGTATGCTAATTATTTAATGCAGACAGAAAAAGACGTGTGGGTCATCGTCCCCGAGCACATATCCAAAGAGATTTTGGAAAAATTCCCACCCAATGTGCATACCTATGTGATCGATGAGGATGTGGATTATGTTTTTGCCAGCATCCATAATAAAATTCATGAAAATACCGTTCCAAAAGAGAATATTATCGGGAAAAATTGCAATATTCATGAGACGGCTCTCATTGGTATTGACGGGAAAAAATACATCGAATGCCCTGACGGGAGCAAAATGCAACTGAAAGAGATCGGAAATGTGGTAATAGGGGATAATGTGGACATTGATGCATACTCCATTGTCAGGCGATCTGTTATGTCATCTACCATATTAAGGAAAGGTGTGAAAGTATGTGCCAAAGTCAATATAGGACATAATTGCATTATTGGAGAAAACACCCTTATATCTCCAGGTGTTCTTATAGGCGGTTCCACCACGATCGGTAACAATTGCTATATTTGGCAAGGTTCAATGACAAGGAGTCATATTGAAATCTGTGACAATGTCATCATTGGCATGGGAAGTATCGTGACTGAAAATATTACGGAACCTGGTGTCTACCTGGGTGTACCAGCTAAATATATTAAACCTTATGATAAGAAGCTAAGATGAGAAAGGAGGTCAAAGTGAATCAAATACATGAGTCTTTTAAGCACGGCAAGGACTTTAAAATAGGATATTATAATGTCATTGAAGAGGGTGTTGAAGTAGGTGACAATGTGCAAATCTGCAACTTCGTTCTCCTCAAAAAAGGAACCAAGATCGGCAATAATTGTTATATAGACAGCTATGTGTTATCTTCCGGTGAAAATGAAATCAGAAACAATGTGTCGATTCGATATCAATCGATTATCGCCAGAAATGTCCTTATTGAAGACGGCGTTTATATGACTGCTGGCGTTAAAACGATTTATTTAGACCATAGAAGAGAAATGACAAAAGAAAAGTTGGTAATTGGCAGAGGCTGCTTTCTGGGTGATAACAGTGTTATCCTAGGCGGCGTAAGAATTGGAGAGAATTGCATCATCGGAGCGCACTCATTGGTAACCCGAGACACCCTGGCCAATGGTGTGTATTATGGAAATCCCGCAAGAAGAATGAGAGATGTGAAGCCAGATGAGGTCATATGGAAAATACAAGAATCCTGATACTTGCCCCACATGTTGGAGACGGAGAGTTCGGCGCGGGTGGAACCTCGAACCGGCTGGCCTCGGAGGGGAACCAGATCTATCAGGCTGTTTTTAGTCTTGCAGAAAAATCCAGGCCAAAGGATTTGACTGAAAACACGATTAAGAAGGAATTATATGCCGCTTCGGAAAAAATTGGAATTCAACATTCTCATTTAATGGTTTTTGATTACCCGGTAAGAGAATTCCCTTCAGTTCGACAAGCCATTTTGGAAGATATGGTAAAATTAAGAAAAAAAATCGACCCGGATCTTGTTTTTATTCCTAATAGCCGGGATACCCATCAAGATCATCAAGTGGTTTTTGAGGAAGGATTCAGGGCATTCAAGATGTGTTCAATCCTAGGGTACGAGATGCCGAGGAACAACTTGATTTTTACAGCGAATGCATTTGTTTTTTTGAATGAAAAACAAATGCAGGCCAAGATGGAGGCAATGGACTGTTATCGCAGCCTAAAGGACAAGTCAGACGATAAAGTTATATTCAGGAAGCATCTCGCCCGTGTGAGGGGTTCACAAATTGGGACTAAATATGCTGAATGTTTTGAAACCATACGATGGGTGATGAAATGACGATCACGATATAACGTTTTTAATGAAGTAACCAAATCAATTTAAACGCCAAGGAGAAAGTCGGATAGTACAATGAAAAAATTAAAATTTGGCCTAATCGGCTGTGGGAGAATAGCAAAAAGGCATG
>CAZUHR010000382.1:2297-3465 GCA_964620335.1 uncultured Desulfobacteraceae bacterium | reverse complement strand
GGGGTGCCATGAGCGTCAACAGGAAAAAGGTATAAAGAGGCATAGTTTTCTTCAGACTCAAGAAAGGGAGTTACATCAAGAAACGGCACGCCGATTTCACTGCATATTTGCTTCAAAAATCGATTAACGGCCTGCATTTGAAAATCACCAAGCTGCACTGAATCAGGTATAAATACAACAAAAACTTTTACCCCAGCATCATTGGCCCTTTGAACGAATCTTTTTAGCTTCTTTGAAAATTCCGCATATCTTTCTTTTTCTATTTTTCCCGACATAATCCTGTAATTAACATCCGTCGGATTTGAAGGCCCCCACACTTTCTTTCTCTCTTCAATTCCTCTCATATAATTATGTCCGCGGCGGTAACGATACTTATACTCGTAAAGGGCCGCAGCATTTCTTATGAATGTCCACAGGTGAAAATGATTCAATACACTTGAAAAAAATTTTGGCTGATAGAGTTTGACTCCCTTCCAGTCTTCAGGATCTTTGTAAGGACGGACAGAGGCTCCGATATCATCTTCAAACAACCCCAGAATTACAAGATCCGGGTTATTAGGAAGGACTTTCCTGTTAAGCATCTCATAATGCTGCCACATATTATAGCCTATCACGCCGCAATTTATGACCTCGCAGGTCACATTTGCACGGTTTAGAAATCGTTCGAGTTGTTTGGGATACGTATCCTCCAGATTTACACCCATACCGAAAGTAAAAGAATCGCCAATTACCATGATCCGGGAAACTCCGGGCTTTTTCTTGATAGAATGTTCGACATCCCTAAAACCAGCTGAGTTTATGTCATATAATTCGCCGAGTTTTCCTATTCCAGAGGATTTGGGAATAAGCTCCCACGCAAGGGTAGGTGAGGCCCGATGTATTTGGTTCATTTCAGGTTTTGCGAGCGGGGGATCCCAAATACGTATAGTGACTTCCATTACACACAGACTGAAAATTACCGATCCAATAACCAAAAAACAGTCTTTTAACTCTAGCGTAATTACCAGCCTGATGAAAAGCAGGGGAACAAGAAAATTGATAGGGGTGCAAAGTTGATTTGCCTTGATGGTTATTCCAAGAAGGCTTATCTTGAACCCCCCGGTAAAAATAACGATCAGGAGAATAATAAAGTAAATTAGGATCCCGAGATCCAGCAATCTCTTGAAAA